>NZ_JAGTTT010000077.1:0-1233 GCF_018223505.1 Anaerostipes sp. Marseille-Q3525 | reverse complement strand
GTTTTATATGTGCCCGTACCGCAAACCGACACAGGTGGATGAGGAGAGAATCCTAAGGCCGACGGGAGAAGTATTGTTAAGGAACTCGGCAAAATGACTCCGTAACTTCGGGAGAAGGAGTGCCATGAGAGTGGCCGCAGAGAAATGGCCCAAGCAACTGTTTAGCAAAAACACAGGTCTATGCAAAACCGCAAGGTGAAGTATATGGGCTGACGCCTGCCCGGTGCTGGAAGGTTAAGGGGAGAGGTTAGCGCAAGCGAAGCTTTGAACTTAAGCCCCAGTAAACGGCGGCCGTAACTATAACGGTCCTAAGGTAGCGAAATTCCTTGTCGGGTAAGTTCCGACCCGCACGAAAGGCGTAATGATTTGGGCACTGTCTCAACGATACACCCGGTGAAATTGAAATACCAGTGAAGATGCTGGTTACCTGCGCCAGGACGGAAAGACCCCATGGAGCTTTACTCCAGTTTGATACTGGGATTCGGCATGGTATGTACAGGATAGGTGGGAGACTGAGAAGGTATGACGTCAGTTGTACCGGAGTCGCTGTTGGGATACCACCCTTACCATGTTGGATTTCTAACCTGTGGCCGTGAACCGGTCAGGGGACAATGTCAGGCGGGGAGTTTGACTGGGGCGGTCGCCTCCGAAAGGGTATCGGAGGCGCTCAAAGGTTCCCTCAGAATGGTTGGAAACCATTCGAAGAGTGCAAAGGCAGAAGGGAGCTTGACTGTGACACCGACGGGTGGAGCAGGTACGAAAGTAGGACTTAGTGATCCGGTGGTATAAAGTGGGATTGCCATCGCTCAACGGATAAAAGCTACCCTGGGGATAACAGGCTTATCACTCCCAAGAGTTCACATCGACGGAGTGGTTTGGCACCTCGATGTCGGCTCATCGCATCCTGGAGCTGTAGCAGGTTCCAAGGGTTGGGCTGTTCGCCCATTAAAGCGGTACGCGAGCTGGGTTCAGAACGTCGTGAGACAGTTCGGTCCCTATCCGGCGCAGGCGGAGGAAATTTGATAGGAGCTGTCCTTAGTACGAGAGGACCGGGATGGACGGACCGCTGGTGTATCTGTTGTACTGCCAAGTGCATCGCAGAGTAGCCAAGTCTGGAAGGGATAAACGCTGAAGGCATCTAAGCGTGAAGCCCCCCTAAAGATAAGATTTCCCATACCGAAAGGTAGTAAGACCCCTTGAAGACGACGAGGTAGATAGGGCAGAGGTGGAAGT
>NZ_JAGTTT010000076.1:0-1257 GCF_018223505.1 Anaerostipes sp. Marseille-Q3525 | reverse complement strand
GATAAGTGGGCAGAAGGAGATTATAAGATCGTTGTCCGTGGAGTGGACAACGGATATATCAATGGATATGGAAAAGGGGCATGGTTTACGATCGACCGTACAGCACCGGCATTTGCCAGTGATCCGGAGATGACATCCGGAAAGACAGCAGCCAGTCCGTCCAGCCAGACAAATCCGGTACTGAAGATCACAGGAAAAGATGCGAACCTTTCTTATATCAAATATAAAGTAGATAATGCAGCATCTTATATGAAAGGAGCAGGTTTCAACGGAACAACATCCCAGACAACGATCAAACTTCCGATCAGCCAGGGTGTTACGGACCAGACATTTAAGATCCAGGCAGTGATCGTTGACAAGGCAGGAAATGAAAGCGCAGCAAAGACCGTCAACTATTATTATATTGACGATTCCAAGGCATCCGATTATGCACCGGAAGATGGAAACGTCCAGAATCACTATGGAAAGAACACGATCAGCTGGAAGAAAAAAGAACTTCCAAACAGTATCAGTTATGCCGTTTATCGTGGAAAGAGCGAAGACTTTACACCATCGAAAGAAAATCTTGTGAAGGCATCCATCAAGGACTCTTACTGCACAGATACCGAGGTCGCAGATGGAACCCAGTGGTATTATAAGGTATGCGCACAAAAAGTTACAACAAAAGGAGAGGTAAACAGTACCAGTGCATATGTAACGATGAGATCACAGGTTTCGATCGACAAGGCGGAATACAGCCGGTGGCTTGGAAGCAGGGATTACCGTGATACAGCAGAGATCAGCACACCGACAGGAAGCGGAACGATCGACAAGGGAAGCGGAAATCTTACCTATGCAAACACGGATTTTGAGATCAATACCGGGGTGATGGGATTATCCCTTACAAGAACTTATAACAGCCAGTCAGACAAACAGGGAATGTTTGGAAACGGATGGTATGACAGCTTTCACAGGGAATTATATCATGTTGGAGATCAGGTGGTCTTTCAGGACAGCGATGGAAGCTGTCTGGCATTTGAGAAGAACGGGGACAGCTATACCTGTGAAGAAACCAAAGAATATACGTTGGAAGAAGAACCGGAAGAACAGGAAAAAACTTATGAACTGGAAGAAAAAACAGAAGCAAAAGAAGAACAGGAAACAGTAAAGAAGACCATTTCCTATCAGTGGACACTCATGGATAAGGACCAGAACATCACACGGTTTGATGCGAATGGAACGATGGTTTCACAGGAAGATGCAAACGGAAACTTCCTG
>NZ_JAGTTT010000075.1:0-1261 GCF_018223505.1 Anaerostipes sp. Marseille-Q3525 | reverse complement strand
AAAAGAAACACAAAGCCCGCTGATGTAACGCTATACATCAGTGAGGAAACAGAGGATCAAGTGATCCGATCGTTCCTGCTACGGTTAAAGTAGTAAGGGCGCAGGGTGGATGCCTTGGCACTAAGAGCCGATGAAAGACGTGATAAGCTGCGAAAAGCTTCGGGGAGGAGCACATATCCATTGATCCGGAGATATCTGAATGGGGAAACCCGGCAGAGGAAACCTCTGTCAGCATGTAGTGAATCCATAGCTGCATGTGGGGAACCCGGGGAACTGAAACATCTAAGTACCCGGAGGAAGAGAAAGAAAATTTATCGATTTCCAAAGTAGCGGCGAGCGAAATGGAAGGAGCCCAAACCGTGGTGCGTGCATCACGGGGTTCGGACTGCGACATGAGAGACGTAAGATAGGAGAACGGACTGGGAAGTCCGGCCGGAGAGAGTGAAAGCCTCGTATCCGAAATCCCAAGTCATCTAGCAGGATCCAGAGTAGGACGAGACACGAGAAACCTTGTCTGAAGGAGCGGGGACCACCCCGTAAGGCTAAATACTTCTTAGTGACCGATAGCGCATAGTACTGTGAAGGAAAGGTGAAAAGTACCCCGGGAGGGGAGTGAAAGAGAACCTGAAACCCTGTGTCTACAAGCTGTGGGACCTCTTTATATGAGGGACTGCGTACTTTTTGTAGAACGGTCCGGCGAGTTGTGCGTACTGGCGAGGTTAAGGACTTAAGGTCCGGAGCCGAAGTGAAAGCAAGCGTTAAGAGCGCGGTAAGTCAGTGAGTGCAGACCCGAAACCGGGTGACCTATCCATGTCCAGGTTGAAGCTTCCGTAAGAGGAAGTGGAGGACCGAACCCACATCCGTTGAAAAGGGTGGGGATGAGGTGTGGATAGCGGAGAAATTCCAATCGAACCCGGAGATAGCTGGTTCTCCTCGAAATAGCTTTAGGGCTAGCCTCATGAGAGTCTTATGGAGGTAGAGCACTGAATTGCCTAGGGGGCGTCAAAGCTTACCAAAGCATATCAAACTCCGAATGCCATCAAGATGATTCATGGGAGTCAGACCATACGAGATAAGTTGGATGGTCAAAAGGGAAAGAGCCCAGACCTACAGCTAAGGTCCCAAAGTGCGTGTTAAGTGGAAAAGGATGTGGGGATTCTAAGACAACTAGGACGTTGGCTTAGAAGCAGCCATTCATTGAAAGAGTGCGTAATAGCTCACTAGTCGAGAGTCCCTGCGCCGAAAATGTCCGGGGCTGAAA
>NZ_JAGTTT010000074.1:0-1340 GCF_018223505.1 Anaerostipes sp. Marseille-Q3525 | reverse complement strand
GTGTTATAATTAGATATATAAAAATTTTTATTAAATGATGGAGAAAATAATGGCAAAGAAAAGTTTTTATAAAATTGAAATGTTATTTTTGAAAGTTCTAGAACAAGAAGACTGTTATGGATATCAGCTAACACAATCTATACAAGATATCACAAACGGACAAATCAAAATCGCAGAAGGTACCATGTATCCAATTCTTTATAAATTACAAGACAAAGGTTACATCTCTGATCGACAAGTCAAGGTTGGAAAACGCCAAACCAGAGTTTACTATCATTTAGAGCCTGCAGGAAAAGAATATCTTTCTCAGTTAACACATGATTATTATCAAATGATTGATGCTATTCAATCTGTCTTAGGACCTAGAGTTTAAAACAGTATATCAAAAAGTGAGGAGAACATCATGACTATAGCACGTAAATATATCCGACAATGCCGTACATTATTCCCTGTTTACGGAAAATCAGAGCGAACTTTTTTAAATCGATTAAAAGTTCAAGTAAATGAGCATTTAGATTTATTTCCAGATTTAAGCTATGAAAAATTAGTAGAACAATTTGGAACACCAAAAGAAGTTGTTATGGAATACTATGCTAATGCTGATGACGATTATCTATTAAAAAGAATGAATTTTGTCAAACATGTTCGTATCTTTTTATCTGTAATCGCATTTGCACTCATCGTATTCTTTGCATATCGTTCTTACGTGATTTTAGAATCTTTTCAAGAAATTAAAGATTCTAAAATCATTTATGAAAACCAAGGTTCTATAGAAGAACTGCCACAGAAATAATCATGGAGGAATTATATCATGAAAAAAACACTTATTCTACTTTTTAGCTTTTTATTTATTTTTGCTTCTACTTTTCCTGTAAAAGCTTCTGAGATTCAATCTATAAATTCTACAAATATTATTGAAATTTTTGATGATGGTAGTTATATTGAATCATCTACTGAAGAAAATATCATTGCAACTCTTTCTCGTAGTTCATCTACAAAATCTGCTAAAAGGACATATACATATAAAGCATCTAGTGGAAAAATTTTATGGACAATTACTGTTACTGGAACTTTTACATATAACGGATCATCCTCAAGCTGTACTAAAGCCTCCGTATCTACTACGTGCCCTTCCATTACTTTTAAACTGGCTTCAAAATCAGCAACAAAGCACAACTCCACTGCAACTGCGACTGCTTCATTTAAACAGTACAATGATTCAGTATATTTGAGAACTATTACACGTAGCGTATCTATCAGTTGTGATAAAAGCGGTAAATTAAAATAATAGCAAAAAAACTTAGCAATATTTATTGTTAAGTTTTTTTATTGTTAAATAC
>NZ_JAGTTT010000073.1:0-1642 GCF_018223505.1 Anaerostipes sp. Marseille-Q3525 | reverse complement strand
ATATTGCATCATTCAAGTAGCCTTCAATCTAGTACTCCTTGTGCAGCTTTATTTTTCTGGAAAATAGTAATCATCCTCATCTAATTTTACTTTTTTTAAAATAAAATAATTTGGATATTCTTTAAATCCTGGTAATGTTGATCTATACTTTTTCATTACATTTCTTGCCTTTTTCCAACTTCCAAAATAACCAATGGGTAATAGGTTTCCTTCATCTCTATATGTTAGTTGATATACATACATATTGCATCACCTCATTTTCTAAAAATATCTTTCCATCCAAAAATTTCAATCTGATATCTTTGTCTTACAAATTTTAACATATCTTCATAAGTATTTGCTTCATATTGAATCTTTCCTTGTTGTTTATCTAAACAATACATTTCCCCACTCTCAATATTTTTCAAACACAAAAATTTTTCATGATCATAATAACAATCCATGCTACCTTGATACACTAATCTATCTTCTTGATTTCTTATTTCTATATTATGATTTTCTGAATTATGCTCTTGCTCTTTTTCAATTACATATCCTCTTAAAAGTTGAATTATGAAATATGACCTTGTTGCTCTCCAAAATCCTTCATCCCACCAAGGTTCATTCATTTTAAAATCATGAATTTCAAAAAAATCTTCTTTTCCTTTAAACCTTGGTTGTTCCAAAAGTTTTTTTCTTGCTGATTCTGCTTTCTCATATGATGAATATGCAGCAATAATCATTTCTTCATCATTTTCTGGATCTTGATCATAATATGAAAAAAATAGCTCATAAACCATTCTTATTATTACCTCCTTCAATATATTTTATACATTTACAAATTACTTATCTTCTTTTTTTGTATCGGTATCCCCTGTCTGCCCATTTTTTTAATTCACTATATTCATGTCCTTGTCTTCCTTTCCTTTTCCATTTCCCTTTTTGCATAAGCATTTCCATTTTCTCCTGCTTTTGGATTATGTCCATCTGCCCAACTTGGTGTATCTGATGATTTTTCTTTTTCACTCATTTTTGACTGCTTTTTCTTTTTTCCCTTACCTTTACTATGCATTATTCTATTAGCTGCTCTCCACGTAAGCCATATAGATATTCTAGTTTTAAAAGTAACTCTTCTTCCTGCATATCGTGTCTTTATCCTTCGTCTTTTCCAAGTTGAATATGATACATAAAATACCACTCCTCCTGCAACTACCTTTACTAATGTATATAATGCCACTGCATAGTGACCACTAGGATCAACATGATTTATTGGATTATTCGCACAATATACATATAAATGTTGTGTATCAGGTTTATCATTTTCTCCACGATAAGTATCTTCTATCAAAAATCTTGCATCCTCAGGATTATAATACCTTGCATTCAAATAATATAATCCTGTACTCTGGTCATAGATTCCACCCGTATAACAAACCTCATTCTCTGCTTTGTTATCTCCGTTGATTGCTGTCTCTCCAAAGTCTGTATACCGGTATGTTGCATCAGCACTTCCATCTTCTTTTACAAGACTTGTGGTACTTCCCTGGATATCTTTATGATACAACAGATAGTCCGTATGGTCACTTCCATATCTCTGTGTTGCAAGGATATTTCCATCGGTTCCGATCAGGTTCTGGGATGTCTGGATATTATCTCCATCGGT
>NZ_JAGTTT010000072.1:0-1669 GCF_018223505.1 Anaerostipes sp. Marseille-Q3525 | reverse complement strand
GATTATGAGGCATTAATTGTACAATCTATTGAAGAAAAGAAATATTTAAGATAAAAGACGGATTGCAAAAAATAAAGGTTAATTTATGAAAAATTAACATTAACCTGAATTATTCATGAGCAAATAAATTTGCTTATGGTTTGTAATTACCTTTGTATCTCTTTCAAATACGTTCTATTTTACAAAATACAGTCTAAAAAAGTCAGACTTATCCTGTCAATTTAAAAGAATGTTTTGAAACTGTCAAGGTACAAAGATTTTGTTATTCCAGTTGCTTTAATCCACAAATGTGTTCTAAAGTTTCGTAGAATTCATTTTTATATGGACAATGACTGCACAGCTTAAATGTCAGATATCTTGCAGAACGGACAAGTTTCGCTGCTATTTTTAATAGTTTTAAACGAATTGTATCAACCTGTAGTTTTTGAAAACTTCTTGGAAGTACCAGTCGTCGAAACCAGTTAAATAAGTTATATGCCAGTATACTGATCTGAAGTTTATTCGCATTGACAGTCATACTGTGACTGCTCATGGCTGAACCACTATAGGCATCCATGTGAAATCCGTGTTTTGATTCACGGATAAATGTTTCCATTAAACCTCGTTTACAGTAAAAACAGATCAGATCCTCTGAAGTGCCATCCATGTTTGTCACGACGAAAGTATATAAAAAGTTCATCTGACCTTCTGGCTTTTCTATCTTGCAGACGATCCTTCTTGGATAAAGCCAGCTGTCAGCTTTATAGAAAAATTCGCCATAACTGACGGCATAATCGATCTGATCATGCTTCGTTTTTTCAATCAGTTCGTCTTCTATGAAAGATGCAGCCATACGTAAGCGTCCGTTTTCTTTCATACGAATCGCATAGGATACACCATTGGATTCCAAAGTCTCGTAGATCATAATGTCAGCAAACCCACTGTCGCCTCTGAGATACAGAGGAATATCCGGATAATATCTGTTAAATTCATCCAACAGTAGTTTCAGAAAATCGGTCGTATTTTTTGAAGTATAACTGCTTCCGGCCGAAGACAGGCACTTAGCAGATCACCAGTCAGCCCATCATAGGCAACCAGAGGATGATATCCATAATCTCTGTAATGTGAGTTAAAAGAGTTCTCTTCCTGTGTTCCGAAAGTTGCAAACAGGGTGGAATCGATATCGATCAAAAGATGGTCTGGTCTTTTCCAGGAATAGATCTTTTCTCTTAACTTTTGATGAATGAGCTCAAACTGATACAGGCAGATCTCATCGGTTGATAAAACGAGACATGGTCGGCTGTGATGCAAGAGACCTTTTATTCAGGATGGTTGTAAAGATTGGATCAGATATCAGTTCATCTGCATCATCATCCTGAAAATAACCAGCGATCAGCTGGTAGATCTTCTGGATTGCATTTTTGCTGTCTGTATGTTTTCTGGTCTTATCATCATTGGTGGAGAAATTTTGTTCTAAAAGCTGTTCCAAACCGAGTTTTTGAGCAAACTCATGGATCAAGAGCATGCCAGAATCAGAAGAAAGATCGCCACCATTAAAATTTATATAAATGTCAACATTAAAATGTACATTTTTGATCATTTAAGAATGTACATTTTTGCTATTCTTCCTCTTGATCGGTATATTTTTTTAAGCGATAAGATTTTCCTGTGATATTTACCACATGTGCAT
>NZ_JAGTTT010000071.1:0-1674 GCF_018223505.1 Anaerostipes sp. Marseille-Q3525 | reverse complement strand
ACCGATGGAGATAATATCCAGACATCCCAGAACCTGATCGGAACCGATGGAAATATCCTTGCAACACAGAGATATGGAAGTGACCATACGGACTATCTGTTGTATCATAAAGATATCCAGGGAAGTACCACAAGTCTTGTAAAAGAAGATGGAAGTGCTGATGCAACATACCAGTATACAGACTTTGGACAGACAACGATCAATGGAGATAACAAAGCAGAGAATGAGGTTTGTTATACGGGAGGAATCTATGATCAGAGTACAGGACTGTATTATCTGAATGCAAGGTATTATAATCCGGAAGATGGACGGTTTGTGACGGAGGATAGTTATAGGGGAGAAGTGGATGATCCTGATACAGGACACTTGTATGGTTATTGTGCTAATAATCCTGTGAATTATGTAGATCCTAGTGGACATTTTGCAATCGCTGTTCCATATTTAGTAAAATTGGTACTTGCTGGTGGAACAGTGATTTATGTATATTATTCTACATGGAAATGGCATAGTCCTAAGACAAGATACTCTGGAAGAAGAATTTCTCATAGAACTACTATTTTTAAGTGGATTGTAGCGAGAGCAATTAGGCATAGAATAAAAAAATATGCGCCACATGAAACTAATAAAACAAAAGCTAATAAAGAAAAGCATGAAAAAGGAGATGCTAGAAGAAATAGAGATCAAGGAGGCGAAAAGAAAAAGCAGAAAAAGGGGTGGAAATCTAGGAAGTAAAATTTAATATAATTGATGATGTTGATATGCATTATAATAGTGGAGGAATCAAGGTATGATTGATGAAGTGATAAAGATGAAACAAAATAAAAATATAGTCAGTATATTTTGTGATGAAACAGATTCGACTACATTTCTGGAAGGATATATTTATGCAGTTGGGGTACAGAAATTTTTAATAAAACATATAACACCACATGGTTTGGCAGATGGATATATTCTAAAAGAATTAGACAGTATTGTGCATTTGGAGACAGGAGGAAAATACGAAAGAAAAATAGAAAAATTATATCATAAAAAGAATCAAAAACATATCGATTTGGAGATAGATAAAAACAGTGATTTGGAAGATAATATACTTCAAATATGTATGAATAATGAATATATTACATCATTTGAGATGGTGGAAGATGATGAATGCCCAATTAAAGGAACAATAAAAGAATTAGACAGCAATAAAGTGATTGTTTCAAAGTTGACAGAAGACGGAGAAGAAGATGGAGAGGCAGTGTTAAAAAAAGAAAATATAGATACGATTTCTTTTTTGGGAGTAGATGAAGAAGATATAGAAATATTAAGGGGTGTGAATAGAAGTTTTTAATTGAAGAAAAAAATAGATATGCTAAATAATTATTGGAATCAGGTACAAAGCCTGATTCCAATACAATTTAAGAAAGAGAAAACTAATTATTATGAAAGTTAAAATATGGATAATAATGTTATTATTATTTATTAGTACATTTATAATGCAGACAATATGCAATATAAATTTGGGAAATACGAATCAAAGAATTTTAAAAAAGTCATTCTCAGTTCCAATAGATGCATTTTTTTGGAATCAGGCAATCATTGATGATAATGAAAATCTATATGTTGGAAATAATACTCTTGGAGTAGTTCAGAAATTTGATAGAAATGGAAAATTTATAGAGAGTATCAACA
>NZ_JAGTTT010000070.1:0-1689 GCF_018223505.1 Anaerostipes sp. Marseille-Q3525 | reverse complement strand
AAAGTTTGAAACAAAATAGTAGAGGACAGCCGAAAAACAAAGAACACGACAAATAAACCATCTATTAAGGTGGTTTTTGAAAGTAATATAGACACAACATTAATTAGCTAATAAAGATAGGTTCATCTTTGATGACATATCCTCTCTGTTTTAAAAGGTTAAGTGCCTGTGAAGCAGTAAGAACTTTTTCTTTGCTCACAGGACGTGGTTCAAGAAATCCTTTTGCTGTATAAGGCTTTAAATCTGTGAGTATGTGCCAGATAGCGGTCAGGATCATACGACAGATGGCAATGATGGCTTTCTTGTGTCCACGGCGTGCTTTTATACGTCGATAACGAGTTGAAAATTCAGGATGTTTCTTCGATTTGATCAAAGCATTTGCAACCTGTACCAAAACTGGTTTAAAATAAGAACCAGCACGGGAGATCCTAGTCGATTTGATCTTATGATTGCTCTGATCATTGTGGGGACAACATCCAGCCCATGAAACGAGGTTTTTAGCTGTGGGGAAAACAGACATGTCACCTCCGATTTCAGAAAGCACCTGAATAGCAGTCATCGGGTTCTTGTCGAATCCTGGTACGGTTCGGATAAGAGTAAGGATATCTTCGTATTTATCACTGAGACGAAAGATTTCCCGTTCTATTTCAGATTTGTGCATTTCTAATTCATCGATATGGTTTAGACATTGTCTGAGTTTTACCGCTTGTTCTTTGGATACAGCACCATCAACGGCAGCCTGTATTTCTTCAATAGGAGTTTTACATCTGCCATGTACAAAAGGTGCTACATCAAAGGTTTCCCCAGGGTGTTGTAAGATCTGTTCCGTAATGGAACGGGACGATCTGCCAAATATATCAGAAAAAACATCATCAAGTTTTAAATTGGAGACAGTAAGACAGTTATGGGCACGATTCTTTTCACCAGTGATCATACAGGTAAGTTTAAACCGGTATCTTACAAGATCTCTTAATTCACGAATATCAGCAGGTGGGATAAAGGAAGGTTTTACCATTCCACACATGTACAGATCGCAGATCCATTTAGCATCTTTACGATCAGTTTTGTTACCCTTTTGAGGTTTCGTATATTTTGGGTGGGAAAGGGTAACCCAGATGTTATTTTTTTCTAAGATATTAAAAACAGGGATCCAGTACTTACCAGTAGATTCCATACAGACATCGGTACAGTCATATTTAGCAAGCCAATGACACAACTCCTGCAGGCCTTTAGTAAAGGAAGAGAAGCGAGCTTGCTTGTATACAGTACGTTTATTGGAATCAGTGATACCGATACAGGCAAAGATCCATGTTTTGTGGACATCAAGGCCACAACAGTTATTTTTTAAGATTTTAAAAGACAATAAGAATACCTCCTGAAAATTTATAGTTATAAGACTGACGGTGACTGGTCATCCGGCAAAATCGAGTCGACTTTGGAAGAGATAAGTTTACGGGCTATGGTAGTGCGCCAATCATTGATGCCTTAAACAGATGACCGACAACAAATAAATATGCGAGGTCGCCGCTATACAGCCCCGCCACTCACCTCCACGTGTTCTGTAGTATGTCAGTCTTATAGATAAATAATATCAGAGGTAATGAGAATAAAAAATAAAAAGTGAAGGTTAACCAATATGTTTCATGACACATTGGTGCCTTGCGCAGAAAGGCGGAATATAAATATGAT
>NZ_JAGTTT010000006.1:0-112483 GCF_018223505.1 Anaerostipes sp. Marseille-Q3525 | reverse complement strand
GCTCATATTATGGCAAAATTCCAATGCATCGCGTTCAGTTGCTTATTTATTTTTTATCATATACCAGAAGTCTATAGTGTGGATAATTCACAAGATTGAAAATCTGCGTATTGCCACCGGTTTCTTATAAATATTTCTTGTTATCTTATTTCCGTCACATATACGAAAGCCTATCAAATCAGAAATTTAAGAATGCATCTTCGCATGCTCATCCCGAAGATTCTCATACAATTTCCGAGAATCCCACTTCTGATTCTCTTCTGTTAAAATCGCTTTCAAAGGAATTCCAGCAATGCGCTTCTTATGAAATCCTTTAATTATCTGATCGATCTCAAAACTGGTCAATCCAACTATGATCATCATCTCATCATCAAAAGAAAAATCACCAGAGAGATCTTCGCAGAATTCGAATCCATCAATATCTGCCAGGTATCCAATGGGCTGTCCAAAGTCAGATTCATTAATCTGTTTGATACGAATCTTTAAAGGCATTAAAACCCTGCGGATATCCAGTGCACGTTTTTTGTCTTTGATATTATATAATAAAATCTGTTTTTTCATCACTTAAAAACCTTTCTATCATATTGTTAGAGATTACAGCATAACAACTGTTACACCAAGATCGCCTTCACCATATTCACCATCACGATAACCAGAGATACGTTTCTGTTTCTTTAACTGCTTAAAGTAATTATGCAATCCCTTACGCAGTGCACCAGTACCTTTTCCATGAACAACAGTAATCTGTGCCAGGTTAGCAAGACAGGCATCATCAATATATTTATCAAGCTGTGCGATCGCTTCATCAACTGTCATACCCATTACATTAATTTCAGGACGGATGGAAGCGGATTTGTTGATCGCAGTACGTCCACGGTTGCGGCTTTCATTTCTTTGGTTTTCGCGTTTGACATCTTTTGCAGTCTTTGTGATCTCAAGATCTTTGATATTAACAAGAGAACGCATCATACCCATCTGAACATATAAATCCCCTTTTGCATTTGGAAGGGTGGAGACAGTTCCTGCAAGGGAAAGACTTGTTACATAAACTTCATCTCCTACATGGAAATCGCTTGCTTCATGGCGTTTCTTGCTCTGCTTCTTGGATTTATAAGCCATCTGGCCTTCTAGTTTTGTCATGCGGCCACGAAGATCGCTTCGCATATGTTCCATTTTCTTATTAGCATTTGGATTCTTATTTTGTTTCTTTAACTTGTTATATTCACGGATCGTAGAGTCTGCAACCTCTTTCGCCTCGGAAATGATGTTGTGAGCTTCCTCACGAGCTTCACGAAGCATCTTATCACGTTTTTCTTTGATATTGTCCTGACGGGATTTGAGACTCTTACGAAGTGTTTCAATTTCCTTGCGGTATTCAAGAATCTCTTCTTGTTCTTTCTCAATCGTCTGTTTACTCTTCTCAAGATCAGCTAAGATCGTTTCAAAGTCTTTGACAGATTCATCAATCTGTTCTGCCGCTCCTTCAATGATATGTTCATCTAATCCTAATTTTCTAGAAATTGCAAACGCATTACTCTTTCCAGGAATACCGATCATCAGACGGTAGGTTGGAGAAAGAGTTTCCACATCAAATTCACAGGAAGCATTTTCAATATCATCGGTAGAAAGTGCAAACATCTTAAGTTCACTGTAATGGGTTGTTGCCATTGTCTTGATTCCTCGATCGTGCAGATCACTTAAAATAGAAATCGCAAGTGCGGCACCTTCGATTGGGTCTGTACCACCACATAACTCATCAAGTAAGACTAAAGAATCTCTGTGAGCCTGCTGAACGATGGATACGATATTTGTCATATGAGAGGAGAACGTACTTAAATTTTGTTCAATACTCTGTTCATCCCCGATATCTGCAAAAATCTCACGGAAGATACCAAGAGAAGAACCCTGGAATGCAGGAATATGAAGCCCAGCCTGTCCCATTAAAGATAATAATCCAACGGTTTTTAAAGATACCGTTTTACCACCAGTGTTTGGTCCGGTAACGATCAGCATGGAAAAATCTTTTCCAAGAGAAACGTTGATCGGGACAACTTTTTTACGATCTAATAAAGGATGACATCCCTGTTTGATATTGATGATTCCATCTTCACGGAAAATAGGTTTGGATGCATCAAGATCCTTGGCATATTTGGCTTTCGCGAAAATAAAATCTAACAGGACAAGTGTTTTCTGATCATGTGCAAGATCGTCAACAACATAAGAAGCCTGTTCACTTAGCATAGAAAGGATATGTTCAATTTCAGACTGTTCTTTTCCTTCTAATTCTTTTAATTCATTATTTAATGTTACAACAGACATCGGTTCGATAAATAATGTATTTCCAGAAGCAGACTGATCATGGATCATTCCTTGGAAAGAACTTCTGTATTCCTGTTTGACAGGGATACAATAACGACCATTTCTCATCGTAACGATCGCATCCTGCAGTTTATCCTGATTGGAAGCAGAACTTACCAAAGCAGTTAACTGTGTATGAATCTTCTGATTTGTCTGTTTCATAGCACGGCGGATGTGCTTTAAAGTAGAAGAAGCATCGTCACTGATCTCTTCCTCGGAAATGATACAGCGGCGGATTTCGTGTAATAGATCATCTAAAGGCACTAGACTTTCAAAAAGTTCATCGAGAGAATCAGCCTCAATATCATCCTCCGTGCGGACCCCGTAAGAAACAGCGTTCTTTACAGATTCCAGAACACGGGCGATATCAAGAAGTTCTCCGGTTCCAAGAGTACCTCTCATCTTTAATCGTGCAAGAGAAGGGGAAAGATCACTTACCCCAAAAAAAGATACATTTCCACGTTTGTAGATACGTGTCAATGCATCCTGTGTCTGATCCTGAGCATTTAAGATATCAGCTTCTTCAGTCATCGGTTTTAAGTTGGCACACATCAACTTCCCAAGCTCGGTTGTCGCGTATCCGGTTAAAATATTTATGATCTTATCAAATTCAAGTGTTTGTAATACTTTTTGATTCATGAAAAATTCCTCATTTACATTAAATTATTGCAACTCATTTTACATATATAAAATAAGTTTATCATAGATTGTTTTTGCTGTAAACATAAGGAAAATGGGAAAGATATGGTTAATTTACAAGAACTTAACATAACAAGATATTTGATTTTACATTGAACCAGTACAATGAAAATGTATATAAAATAATTGGAGGAAAAGATGAAAACACAGCAAAAGATTTTTATGAACCGGGAACTATCCTGGCTCAAATTTAATGAAAGAGTATTAGAAGAAGCTGAGAATAAAGAAGTACCACTGTGTGAGAGACTGACATTCGCATCTATTTACCAGAGCAATTTAGACGAATTTTTCATGGTAAGGGTTGGATCACTGATCGATCAGATCCTGCTAGATAAAAATATGAAAGAAAACAAGACAAAAATGACACCAAAAGAGCAGCTGGATGCGATCATGCCGCAGGTTCGAAAGCTTAATAGAAGAAAAGATAATGTATATGAGGAGATGATGGATTCTCTCAAAGAACATAATATTCATTTTGTCAATTTTCAGAAAATATCCAAAAAAGAAAGTGAATATTTAAGAGCTTATTTTCAGGCAGAAATCGCACCATTGATTTCTCCAACGATCATCGGAAAGAGACAGCCATTTCCATTTTTAAAAAATAAAGAAATTTACGCAGTAGCTGTATTAGAAACTAAAAATGGAAAAGAAAAATTAGGAATTATTCCATGTGGAAATGAAGTGTTTGAGCGTCTGATCAATATTCCAGGAAAAGATGCCTATATGTTATCTGAAGAAATGATCCTTCACTATGTGCCAAGAATCTTTAAAGGATATCATGTCAAAGCAAAAACATTAATCCGCATTACAAGAAATGCAGATATTGATGCAGATGCTATGTATGATGAAGATCTTGATTATCGTGACTTTATGGTAGAATTGATTAAGAAACGAAAAAAATTAGCACCTGTAAGAATGGAACTTTCAAAAGAAATGGATGGAGAGATCATTGATCTTTTATGCGGGTATCTAGACCTTGATCCAGAATATGTATTTTATAATTACACACCATTAGATCTTTCTTTCATATTTACGATTCAGGATATTTTAAGAAGAGAGACAGATCTTTTCTTTGACAAAAGAGTTCCGCAGAGATCGCCTCAATTTAATGAAGATGAATCGATCATGGATCAGATTGCGAAGAAAGACAAACTATTGTCTTATCCATATGAAAGTATGCGTCCGTTTTTAAAATTACTTCAGGAAGCTGCAGAAGATAAAGATGTAGTATCAATTAAAATGACATTATATCGTGTAGCAAAACAAAGTAAGATCATCGCATCTTTGATCGAAGCGGCTGAAAATGGAAAAGATGTCACAATTCTTGTGGAGTTAAAAGCAAGATTTGATGAGGAAAATAATATCGAATGGTCCAGACAGTTAGAAGATGCAGGGTGTAGGGTTATTTATGGATTGGACGGTTATAAGGTACATTCAAAACTTTGTCTGATCACAAGAAAGAAACAGGGAAAAGTTGGATACATAACACAGATCGGAACTGGAAACTATAATGAAAAAACAAGCCGTCTGTATACAGATTTATCTCTGATGACAGCGAATGTTGATATTGCGATGGAGGCAGCAGAAGTATTTCAGGCGCTATCTATGGGAGAGACTGTGGAATCCGTGGATCACTTGCTTGTTGCACCACATTGTCTGCAAAATAAAGTGATTCATATGATCGATCGGGAAATTGAACATGCGAAGATCGGAGAGTCAGCCTACATTGGATTAAAAATGAATTCTCTGACAGATAAAAAGATCATGCAAAAATTAGTGGAAGCTTCAAAAGCGGGAGTTAAAATTGATATGGTGATCAGAGGAATCTGTTGTCTGATTCCTGAAATCAAAGGAGAGACAGAGAACATCCATGTAAGAAGTATTGTTGGAAGATATTTAGAGCATTCAAGAATCTATATTTTTGGAACACGAGGAAGAGAAAAAGTATATATTGCGTCCGCCGATTTTATGACGAGAAATACACTGAGAAGAGTGGAGGTGGCAACTCCGATTTATGATCCAGATATTAAAATGCAGTTGATCGAAATGTTCATAACAATGCTTTCTGATAATCAAAAAGCAAGGGAAGAAGACAACAAAGGGAATTATAAAATTCCGAAAAATCAGGATACACCATTAAATTCACAGGAGTTCTTTTATGAACAGGCATATAGAAGTGCTGGGAATGTAAATCTTTAAAATATTGAAAGACTGCCTAGAATCTAAATGAAATTCCCCTAGATTTTACAAGCAAACTATGGCATAATAACATAGGTAAAAAAACAGAGGATTTAAAAACGCCAGAAAAGAAGTTGGCGGAAACGAATTAGAAAGGCACAATAACATGAGATATATTAGTGATTTACATGAAGGAGATCAGGTTTCCGAGATTTATTTATGCAAGACAAAATCCCCGGGAACATCCAAATTTGGAAAATCATATTATTCCCTGACATTACAGGACAAGACAGGAATGATCGATGGAAAGGTATGGGAACTTACCAATGCGATCGGACATTTTGAAGCGATGGATTACATTTTAGTCAGAGGACAGGTAACAAGCTATCAGGGTTCTAACCAGTTAAACATCCAGCAGATCAGAAAAGCTCAGGAAGGTGAATTTGACATGGCAGATTATATGCCAAGTACGAAGAAAGATATTGATGGGATGTTTAAAGAACTTCTTGCAATGATCAATAAGACAAAGAACCAGTATTTAAAACAGTTAGCAGAAAAGATTTTTATTGAAGACAAAAATTTTGCAAGAGAATTCAAAGTACATTCAGCAGCAAAAAGCGTACATCATGGATATATCGGAGGACTGTTAGAGCACAGTTTATCTGTAGCAAAGATCTGTGAAAGCTATGCAAGTCTGTATCCACAGTTAAACAGAGATCTGATCGTGATGTGTGCATTATGGCATGATATGGGAAAAGTCGAAGAATTATCAAGTTTCCCAGAGAACGATTATACAGATGAAGGACAGTTAGTTGGACACATCGTAATGGGAGCGATCAAATTAGATCGTCTGATCCGCGAGATTCCAGGTTTCCCACCAAAACTTGCGAATGAAGTAAAACATTGCATGTTGGCACATCACGGAGAATTAGAATTCGGATCTCCAAAGAAACCTGCATTATTAGAAGCAATCGCTTTGAGCCAGGCTGATAACTTAGATGCCAAGATGGAAACATTTGCAGAGATCATGGAGAAACAGAAAGAAGATCAGGAATGGTCAGGATTCCAGCGTCTCCTAGACACAAGAATCCGTAAAACATCAATCTAATAAACAGACATCAGTTAACCGATCACAAAGATACAGAGGTGCGTATGGAATTTAAGAAAAATCAGATCGTAGAACTCTATATCGATGACATTGGAAACGAAGGAGAGGGCATCGGCCATATAGATGGTTATGCCCTCTTTTTAAAAGATGCGGTCATCGGAGACAAAGTTCGAGCAAAGATCATCAAAACAAAGAAAAATTACGGCTTCGCAAGAGTGGAAGAAGTCTTAGAAGCATCCAAAGACAGAGTAACTCCACGATGCCCAAAGGCAAGACAATGCGGAGGCTGCACATTACAGCATTTAGCTTATGAAAAGCAGTTAGAATATAAATTTAACAAAGTAAAAAACTGTTTAGAAAGAATCGGAGGTTTAGAAAACATCGAAGAAAAAATGGAACCGATCCTTGGAATGGAAGAACCATTTTACTATCGAAATAAAGCCCAGTTTCCAGTCGGATATGACAAAGAAGGAAATCTGATCACAGGATTTTATGCAGGAAGAACACATCATATTATTGACTGTACACATTGTATGATCCAGCATCCAGTTAACGAACAGATTTTACTAAAGGTCTTAGACTACATGAAGAAGAATAACATTACAGCCTATGATGAAAAGACTCATAAAGGCCTTGTTCGCCATATCGTAACAAGAGTCGGATTCAAAACAGGCCAGATCATGGTCTGTCTTGTTGTAAATGGAAGTAAAAAGAATTTAAAAAATTTAGATAAGCTCGTCGATTCCTTGACTGAAATCAAAGGAATGACAAGCATCTGTGTAAATATCAATAAAGAAAAGACAAACAGAATTCTGGGAAGCAGGATTGAAGAAGTCTATGGTAAACCATATATTTACGATTACATCGGTAATGTAAAATATCAGATCGGACCATTATCCTTCTTCCAGGTTAATCCAACACAGACAAAAGTGCTATATGAAAAAGCAATGGAATATGCAGACTTAAAAGGCGAAGAAACGGTATGGGATCTTTACTGCGGAATCGGAACAATCTCATTATTCCTAGCTCAGAGAGCAAAGAAAGTCTACGGAGTAGAAATCGTCAAAGAAGCCATCGACGATGCAAAATTAAATGCCAAGATGAATGGCTTTGACAATGCAGAATTTTTCGTAGGAAAAGCAGAAGAAGTACTACCAAGAGAATACGAGAAAAATGGAGTTTATGCAGACACGATTGTTGTCGATCCTCCAAGAAAAGGATGCGATGGGAAGCTGTTAGAGACAATGGTGAAAATGGCACCAAAACGCATTGTATATGTAAGCTGCGATCCGGCAACTTTGGCAAGAGATCTGAAGGTATTGTCAGGGGAAGGATATGAAGTTGAGAAGGTTTGTGCAGTGGATCAGTTTAGCCATAGTTCACATGTTGAGACGGTTGTTCTTTTGTCCCAACAAAAGCCGGATGACACGATAGAGATCGACTTAGACTTGGACGAGCTGGATGCTACAAGTGCCGAGTTGAAAGCAACCTATCAGGAAATCAAAGATTATGTGCTGAAAGAATTTGGCTTGAAGGTTTCAAATTTATATATTTCTCAAATCAAAAGGAAATGTGGAATCGAAGTAGGAGAGAACTATAATCTGCCAAAGACAGAAAATCCAAAAGTGCCACAGTGTCCGAAAGAGAAAGAAGAAGCAATTAAGGCTGCCCTGAAATATTTTGCGATGATCTAAGGACATTGCTGATTTCAAGGAGGAATAACACATGAAAAGCACATTTGAAAAAATGGGTGGAACCTACACACTTGGCGCAGACGGAATTTACTATCCGAATCTTGTCAGTACAGATGAAGAACCGCATTATGGGAAATATGGAATGATGCGAAAAACGTATCTGAAAGAGCATCGTCCGGCAATGTATTCACTGTATATGTTGGAAGACAGACTGACAGAACATCTGAATACTGTGGACGATGAAGCACAGGAGAGAATGGATATTCTGGTGCGTCAGATGATGGAGAGGCAGGGCATTACGGAAGAATTGAAAGCTTGTGACCAGATGGAATGGGTCAGAGCGGTAAATGGTATTCGTAATATGGTAGAAGAGATTGTGTTAAAAGAATTGGTCTATATTTAAAGTGTGGAAAGCTCCTTCGGGAGCTTTTTGCTGTTTATAAAATAAATTCTGTCGGAGATTTTGATTTAATGATTTGATTTATAAAACTGGCAATGATACAATTAGCGTAATTTGTAAGAAAGCAGAGAAAATATGAGTGAAAAGTTACTGATTGTTGAAGATGACAAAAAATTAAATGATGGAATCCGTCTGGCTTTAAAGAATGATGCTTATTTCTTTTATCAGTGCAGAACTTTGCAGGAAGCGAGAGCGATTCTAAACAGGGAAGACATTACATTAGTTTTATTAGATGTGAACTTGCCGGATGGGAATGGGATTGATTTTGTAAGAGAAATAAGGAAAAACAGTCAGGTGCCGATTATTCTGCTTACAGTAAATAACATGGAAGTGGATATTGTGACAGGATTGGAAGCAGGGGCAAATGATTATATTACGAAACCGTTTAGTTTGATGGTTTTGCGTGCAAGAGTGTCTGTGCAGCTTAGAAATAAAGAGGCAGCAGCTAAGAATTCTATGGAGCTTGATGGATTTGAGTTCTATTTCGATAAAATGGAATTTTTCAAAGATGGAGAACCTATTGAACTTAGTAAGACAGAACAAAAGCTCCTTAGAGTGCTGTGTGAAAACAGAGGAAAAGTATTGAAACGGGAATATCTGATTGACGAGGTATGGCAGGGAGATACAGAGTTTGTGGATGCCCATGCCTTGACTGTTGCAATCAAACGCCTCAGAGACAAATTAGAAGATGATACGCAGAAGCCTGAATATATCAAGACGGTTTATGGAATTGGTTATACATGGGCGGTGAATGGATGATAGAAACAATTATGTTGATTGTAGTTATATTTGTCCTGAGCGGAGTTTTTTGGTACAGCTTTTTTTATCAGAAAGAAAAAAAGCTTTTGAACCGGCTGCAGCAAATGCTGGACTGTGCAATAGATGGAGAACTGGAACGGACAGAAATATCAGAAGAAAAGTATTCTGCTCTTGAAAACAGCATGAAACAATATATAGACAGTAGCTTTCTGGCAGGAAAAAATCAACAGGAACAGAAAGAAGTGATACAAAAACTTATTTCAGATATTGCGCATCAGACACTGACTCCTATTTCAAATCTGAAAATCTATGGAGAAATACTCTCTGAAGTGAGTAATGAAAATCAGGAGGAAATAGCTACCATTTTGGAGCAAACAGAGAAATTAGATTTTTTGATACAATCATTGGTCAAATTATCACGGATGGAGAGTGGAATTATCGCAGTACATTCGGAGGATACTACTATTAAGCAGATGCTTGAATCTATACAGCAACAGTTTAACGTAAAAGTAAGGGAGAAGAATATTACTCTGAGCCTATGTGACACGGATTTGCATATTCGATGTGATTCAAAATGGACTGTGGAGGCACTCGGAAATATTGTAGACAATGCGATTAAATACACAGCATGTGGGGGAAATGTTCAGATAAAAGTCGAGCAGTATTCTTTTTTTGTAAAGATTGATATCATTGATGATGGCATTGGAATAGAAAAAGAAGAAATACCAAAGATATTTGGAAGGTTTTATCGGAGTCTGTCAGTGGCAGACCAGCCAGGAGTAGGAATTGGCTTATTCCTTGCAAGAGAGATCATTCAGGCACAAAAGGGGTATATAAAAGTGACATCAAAGAGAGGAAAGGGTTCTACATTTTCTGTGTTTCTTCCGATAGCAAAGAAGGAATAGTATCAAAACTGTGATATTTCAGAAACCAGATGGAGACATTGTTATGATAAAGTCTGTATTGTAAAGATCAATACAGGCTTTTTTGACGGGAGGATGGCATGAATATATTAAAAGCAGTAAATTTACGAAAAATATATGGGCAGGGAGAAACAGAAGTCAGGGCTCTTGATGGTATAAACCTGGAAGTAGAAAAAGGGGAGTTTGTAGCGATTGTTGGAACCTCTGGAAGTGGAAAGTCTACATTGCTTCATATCATTGGTGGTTTGGATAATCCAACATCCGGTCAGGTCATTGTTGACGGACAGAATTTAAGCCATATGACAGATGAAGAGCTTACTATTTTTAGGCGTAGAAATATTGGATTTGTATTTCAACAGTATAATCTGGTTCCGATGCTGAATGTATGGGAAAATATTGTTCTTCCTGTAAAACTGGATGGAAAAAAGATTGAAAAAGGCTATGTAAATGAAATCATAGATACACTGGGCATTCGGACAAAACTGGAAAATCTTCCAAGTGCACTGTCAGGGGGTCAGCAGCAAAGGGTGGCAATCGCAAGAGCATTAGCGGCAAAACCTGCTATTTTGCTGGCAGATGAACCGACAGGCAATCTGGACTCAAAAACGAGTCAGGATGTATTGGGACTTTTAAAAGTCACCAGTAAGCGTTTTCATCAAACGATTGTAATGATTACTCACAATGAGGAGATTGCCCAGATGGCTGACAGGATTTTACAGATTGAAGACGGAAAAATTGTTTCAGACAGTGGTTTGGTATAGTGAGGGCGTTTATATGGTAAAAGTAGAGAATAAAGAAACGTTACGATTATTGACGAAACGTTTTATGAAAATGAACCGAGCAAGAAATATTATTGCTGTTATTGCAATCATGTTGACATCACTGTTATTTACAAGCCTCTTTGTGGGGAGCGTATCCATGATACTTTCCAAAAGAGCAACGGAAATTAAGCAATTTATGGATTCATCCCATGCTATTGCGCAGAATTTGTCAGAAGAAGATGCGGAGAGATTGCAAAAAACAATAGAACAAAGTGATGAGGTGGAACGATATGGAACAGGCATTTTTCTGGGAGCAGGAAGAGATAAACATTTTGGCTTTTCAGTAGAAGTTAGATATGCAGATAAAAATATGGCAGAAAGCTTTAATTGTCTGCCAACTACAGGAAGACTGCCAGAGAAGGAAAATGAAGTAGCAGTCAGCAGCTTGGTACTGGAAGCATTGGGAGTTACACCAAAGATTGGGGAAGAAGTCACGCTGACGTGGGAAGTAAATCCAATGCTGAAACAATACAAAACAGATACATTCCAGATATGTGGATTTTGGCAGGGTGATAAGGCTGTTTTAGGTCAGATGGTCTGGGTATCTGAAGCCTATGCGAAGGAGAATTGTTATCCTGTTACACAGAAAGAATTAGAAAATGGTATCTATAATGGGGGAAAGGAGTATTCTGTCTGGTACAAGAATCTTTGGAATCTGGAAAAGAAAACAGAAAATATATCTAAGACAGCAGGATTTACGAAAGCAGGGACAGGATTGGAGATCAATCCGGCATATAATCTTTTTGAAGAAGATTCATTTTCATTCACTTCCCTTATTGTAATGGTACTGTTTGTGATATTGGCTGGTTACTTAATTATTTATAATATTTTTAATATATCCGTGAAAACGGATATTAGAGCCTATGGATTATTGAAGAACGTGGGAACAACAGGAAAACAATTGAAAAAAATTGTACGTATGCAGGCATGGAAATTGTCAGCAGTGGGGATTCCAATCGGATTGATTTTCGGTTATCTTGCAGGTTTTTGTATGTCGCCGTCTCTGACAGCAGATGCCCAAATCAGTGCACAGGCAGGAAAGACTGCACAGACAGTAGTATCAACTAATCCTTTGATTTTTTTTGCAGCAGCACTTCTGACACTTTTAACGGTGTATTTATCCAGTCTACAGGCTTGTAAAATGGTGGAAAGAGTTTCGCCTGTGGAAGCCCTACATTTGGCAGAAGGAGAGCAGTCACAGAAGAAAATAAAAAAGAATACTTCTGTAACCTGGTGGGGAATGGCAGTTCAAAATGTGTTCCATAACTGGAAAAAGGGATTGATTGTTATGTTTTCTATCGCTCTTTCTATGGTAGTGGTCAACTGTATTGTGATGTTGGTGCAGGGATATGATTTTGAGTCTTACCGGAATATATTTTTAGCATCTGATTTTCAACTGGATCAGATGACCGACACTTTATCGAATACAAATTTCAATGGTATTACACCTGAAATCAAAGAGATTCTGAATAAGTGTCCGGAAAGTGAGAAAACAGGATATGTGTATTATTCGGAAGAAAGACATAAGATGGAACCGGCACTTTTGAAAACGTGGGAGACATTGGCAGAAAAAAACAAAGAAAACTGGACAGATTATGAAAAGCAAATCTGGGAGGAAACAAAAGCGGATAATACTGTAAAGGTTCATTTCCTCGGAATTAGTGAAGCGGTGTTTGATATGTTAGAATGGAAAGGGGAAAAATGTTCCTGGGATACGTTTAAAAGTGGGGATTATGTGATTGTGGACTATAGTGATAAATATACAGAACAACCAGTTTCTTATTATCAGTCTGGCGAAACTTTTAAAATGGAGTACGGAAACGGAAAACAGAAAGATTATGGGGTGATCGGAGAAGCTATGATGCCATATTCCCTGGATTATCCGTATGCAGATTCTGTTTATGTTACAGTAATGGTCCCAGAAGAAGAGTATATCACCCAGACAGAAAATCAATCAGCAATGTATGCTACTATTGATGCCAAGAAGGGCGAGGATAAGCAAGTAAAAGAATACATTGATAAAAATGTTTTGAAAGAAAATGATATGATAAATGTTTTTTCTGTATTGGATATGAAGGCGAGCTTTAGGCGGTTTGTCAGTAAATATTATATGATCGGTAGTTTTCTTGTCGTTATTTTAGCCTTTATTGGCATTATGAATTTCTTTAATACAACAGCAACTTCTGTAATTAGCAGAAAAAAAGAACTGGCACTTTTGGAAGTTGTTGGAATGACGAAAAAACAGATATCGAAAATGCTAGTGGCTGAGGGATTCCTATATTTGGGAGGCGCATTTATGATTGCAGTATTGTTAGTTGTGGTTGGAGCAAAGCAGATTTTAATAAATACGCTCGGTACGGCATTTTTCTTCCGGCTACATCTTACGATAGTGCCATGTGTGCTTATGATTCCAATTTTGGTTGGGATTGCGTATGTGATACCAAAGTATCAGTTTGAAAAGATGAGTCGGGAAAGTGTTGTTGAAAGAATTCGCAAGGAATAGAAACAAGGTATCAATTAGGCGTATGGATTTGCTGATCCATGCGCCTCTTTTTAAAGGAAATTATAATTCCATATCATATGACCTTTTCTTAGATCGAACAGGCTGATTTCGTCGCATCTCTTGTTTCCTCTGATATTCAAGTTCCCATGCACGATGGGAGAAAACATCAGGATCTTCCACATTGAGATAATCCACCTCATTGGCTGCAATATCACGACGGTGATAGTCGTAATATTTACCGAAAGTACCTTTGAGTTGTTCAATCAGCTTATCCCGGAAATCAGGACGTATCTGGATTCTGGTATCCAGTAATTTGGTATATTGTTCTGGCTCAGGACGAAATTTTTCTTCCCGGAAAGCAGTGGCGTCTTTTTCAAGCTGTTTTTTGAGCGAGGTGTCCTGAGAATCCAGGACATCCAGATTTTTATTCATCTGGTCGTATTTCTTGGATAGATTCATCATATCTTTATCGGTAGTGCATTGTGCCTGGAAGATTAGCTGCTCTTTCCGTGATTTCAGTTCTTCAATTTCTTCGGTAACAGTGGTAAGCTGTTGATTCAATTTTATATGCTGGATGGGATTCAAAATACTGGTTTTATCCTTTTGCACATTCAGTTCTTTCCGTTCCGAAACTTTCGCTTTGAGTTTCTTCTTAACAGCATTATATTTATTCAGTATTGGATTAAAATGATTCATCCAATCATGAATTACTTCTTTTTGCATCTCATTATGAAGTAAATGATATTGTGTAAAAATCATATGATTTCGGATAGTTTCCATTGTTTCTGCAATTACAGGAATAGAATTTTTGACAGCTTGAGCCAGTTTCGATATCTGAGTTTTTAATTCCCGGAGCATTTGATTATCTGCACGAATCTGACGGTTGATTTCACAGCGGTCAGCTATCATTCCTTTCTTTTCCATATTCTGGGCAATGTAGCCTTCGTGGATGGTCGGCTGTTCGGTGATTCCCTGATCTGCAAAGCTGCGGTGATCAATGGATGCATTTATCTGATTGCGGGCAAGCATTTCATTTACAGTATCTGCCCAGTTTGCTCTCCAGATACAGAGTTGTTCATCACTGTTCCATTGTTCAGAAATAGGATTCTGCCTGCCGTAGCGGCTACTTTTAGGATGTTTGTCGATGCGGTCATAGCCCTTTTCCTGTGCGTCAGATGCGGTCATATAAATCTTCTTTTTTCCAACTTTATATCTGTATTGCTTTTCCCAGCCATCTTTTTGTGCAGTTTTGAATTCAGTAGCTGTAAATCCTTTTTCTTCCCCATTTTTTATACAGAGATATTCTTTTTCTGTTTTATACTGCCATGTTCCATTTTCATTCAGTGGACGGACGGTAAGCAGAATGTGTGCATGAGGATTGTGTCCATCTGTATCGTGAATAGCAAAGTCAGCACACATGCCCATATCCACAAAATTCTTTTGAATAAAATCCTGAAGAAGAGAAATATTGCTGTTTTTATCTAACTCGACGGGGAGTGCGACAACAAATTCTCTTGCCAGTCGGCTGTCTTTGGTCTTTTCGGTTTCTTCCACAGCATTCCAGAGTTGTTCCCGGTCATTCCATTCCGATGGAGCCATTGGAGGAAGCATCACTTCCTGATAGATCAGACCCTGCTTTCTAGTATAGTCATGCTGAATGCCGTCATAATCATTGTACATGCGGCTACAGCTCATATAAGCAGAAGCAGCAACAGCAGACCGACCGGAACCACGGCTGACGACTTTGGCTTGCATATGATAAATTGCCATATCTGGCACCTCCTTTCGATGTTGCCTGCAACAGCGGATAAAGCCCTCGGCAGAGCGCACGAGCCCCGAAGGGGATACCACTGCCTGATTTATCAGGTGGTGAGTAAGTGCGCCCTTCGGGAGTAGAACTTGTGCGTTTACATTCCCCGTAGCCGGATCATCAGCTCCCGTTTCAGGGAATCTAAATCCATTTCTTTAATATGGGGAACAATACTTTCCAGAATGGCTCCTTCCTGGACTAATCGGTGTGTTCTGGCATCACGTTCTTTTTTGCGATTTCTTGCTTCGGCTTCTTCCTGGCGGTGTCTTGCCTGTAAAAGTGCTTTTTCTTCCGGTGTCATGATTCTTTTATCTGCCATATCTGGCACCTCCTTTTTATGCCCGTATCCGGGCAGTTTTGGTTTTAAAATCTTTTGGTTTGGTACTATGGTTTTAGATAACTGACAGTGGCATATTTCTGGTAATAAATGAGGAAAGAAAGTAGTACCACTGTCAGTGAAAAGTAATCATTGTGTTATACTTCTTCGAGTCAATTCTGGTTCGGAGCATGATTGTTCAACAGGATTTTTTTCGCCTGTTTTAAATTAGCTGTTGCATTGTCCTGACGGATATTCCGGTTATTGATACGGACAGGAATACATCTCTCCAGAATACGGTCATAAATTCGTTTGTGTGCGATATCAGCTGCGTTATTCAGCTCTGATAAAGTGAGATTGGTCGTTATGATCAGGGGCTTTTTACTGCGGTAACGACTGTCGATCACATTGAATACCTGTTCCAGTGCAAAGTCAGAGTTCCGCTCAATTCCGAGATCATCAATAATCAGAAGACTGTAGCGGTTTAAGCTGTTGATGAACTGGTTTCTGTCTTCAAAATGCATTCCGGTAAGGGTATTTAGAATCCGGGAAAAGTTGGTCATCAGTACAGGAACGCCTTTTTCCAGAAGGGCATTGGCAATGCAGCCTGCAAAAAAAGATTTTCCAGTACCGACATCACCCCAGATGAGAAGTCCGGAAGCGTTTGCTTTCATCTCTTCCCAGTTGCTTACATAATTGTGTGCCAGTTTTATTTCCGGATTGATGCCGTTATCCCTGGCAAAAGTGTAGTCATAGAGTGCTTTGTCCTGTAAGCCGCTGGTTTTAAGATGCTCTATTTCCATTTGTTTTTCATGAAGTTTTCTCTGGGCCTCTTCCTGCTCAAAGATTTCCTGCTGGCATTTACAGCGGATGGAAGGAATAAGAACCTTTCCCTGTAATTCATGCCGGCATTGTCTTGGCGTATTGCATTTGGAACAGTAGATCAGGTGGTCTGTTTCGTTAAAATATTCATCAGGCTGAAGTTCTCTGTTTGGTGTTATAGCATTTGCTTTTTCTGTAAATCTTGTCATAGTGTTTCGTATTCCTCACTTTCGTAATTCCTTTGCCGGGAAGCAGGATGATCCTGTCTTGCCCAACTGATGATGGTAGCTGCATGGTTCTGGTATTGCTTTCCGGTAGAAGCCATATAACCGGATAAGCGTTCAATATAATCCTGCCAGTCAGGGATTGTCTGCCGGATATCTTCCAGCTCTTTTTCCGACAGAAAAACATTTTGAAATTTTCCATAGGGTGAGAGTAGATCCTTACTCCCTCTTTTTTTTAAATTGTTCTTTTTTATCTCTTTCTTATTACCAGACAGTTTTCTGTCTGTATCAGGGAAAGAATCCTGTCTGTCAATAGGACAGTTTTCTGTCTGTCTTAGGGAAAGAAATCTGTCTGTATAGTGGATGGTTTCTTTTGGGAGTTTTACATAAATCCGATTAGGTTGTCCGGGTCCCTGCCGTTTTCGGAAGATAAGCTCCTGTTTTTCCAGTACTGCCAGAGCAGTTTTAACAGTCATCTGGCTTTTGTGGAGAACTTCTGCCAGTGCTTCAATCGTAAAGTAAATGAACACATGACCATCTGTATCTGACCAGCCCTCATTTTTCTGGGAAAGCCTTGCCCGGTCGAGCAGGATAATATAAAGCATTTTGGCAGTTTCGTTTATTTTCATATCCAGAAGAAAACGAGGAAACATCATATAAGATGGCAGGTTGGTGTCTGCTGTCAGAAAGTCCGTCATGTGTTCACCTCCAATCAGTTATTCGCCAAGAAAATCCCAGTCTACATCACTATCTGGCTGTGAATTTTCAGGTGTTGGAAAGGACGCCCTGATTTGGGGCTCCCTTTGCACCATGCCTGCAGTCAGTCCGGAAAGAAAAAGTGGCAATGCCTGTTTCAGATTGTTTTCCACTGCATCTACAATCTGTTTCACAAAAAGTTCTTCCCGTTCTCTTGTTTCCAGATAAGGATCAGCCTGTGTGCGGTAGTAGCGGTCAAAATAATCTACCAGTGCAAGAGAGATTACCTGACTGTAAGATTTAAAATCCTGTCTGTCCATCGTCTGTAAATATTCCCAGGCTTTCCGCTGTTGAGCTTTGTCCAGATTAAATCGCAGGTTTGTGTTGCGGATATTGTTCTGCATGGTTTATCCCCTCCTTTTCAGGCTCATATAAGCCAGAGATTCGTAACCTTTGGCAGTGGCGCAGATGTCATCAATGATGGTGACTCGTGATTTGTCATAAGTTCCGAAGTTACGGATCAGGCATCCACCGCCGCCAACCACATACAGGCGCATCAGGTCAGGATTGTATTCATATTTGCGGAGCGTGGAAAAAAGTTCTGCCACATACTGTCTGGCAATAGAACTGATACAATCCAGATATGGCGCTGAAATGTCAGCTGTTCTAAACCGCAGAATCTGTTCTACCGTGGATTCTTCAATCTTCACTCCAAATTTGTCCAGAACAGCGTTCTTTGCAGCAATCATGCATTGGTTTACACCAAGTTTTTCTGTCCAGCATTGGTTTTCCTGTGCTTTCTTATTGTTGATATACAGAATGTTCATGGTTCCGTTTCCGATATCTGCAAGGAGATTGGTTCCCTTGAAATCTCTAATCTGGTTTACGATAGCAGGATATCCCTGTGGGTAAAGGCTGCATCCCACAAAGCGGAGATGATACTCTTTGCTGTTAAAACGGTAATGGACTTCTGGATTCTGGAGCAGATAGGAACGAAAAGCTTCTCTTTGATTTCTGATCCATGTCAGAGGAAGTCCGGCAGCCAGATGAACATCTGCTTCACGGATGGAAAAGACATTCAGTTCCCTTGCAATAGCCATTAGCGTCAGAAGATAATATTCTTCGTCCATAGCCTTATCCGGAATAAATTCTTTGTGTCCTTCGCCAATCCGGTAGTAAATGCCGTTATATTCCAGAATATTCCCGGTGAAGATTGGTTCTGTTTCATAGGCTTTGATTCCAGTTGGTGTGACGGTGTTTGCTGTTTTCATATTGCCGTAGCCATGATCTACAGCAATGATTTTTGTGTTTCTGAGTTCTCGCATAAAAAATACCTCCGTTTTCGTATTGATTGATTCAGCAGGTCGTACCGGTGTGGTACTGCTCTGCTGTGGGATAAGCATACGAAAATCGGAGGAAAAAGGCATTGAGGGGAAATTGAGCTGGAATTGAGAAAAAATAAACTTTTTATTGATAAATAAGTTTAGATACTAACTCTTTTGTCGTTTTGGTTGTTAATTATATTAAAAGTAGAAATATTTTGATAATGAAAGTGTGGGAGAGAAAATGAACAAAAGAAGATACAGCAATCGTAGAAGAAAGAATATTTTACGAGTATTCATTCTTTTAATGACTATCATAATAACCGTTGTAATGTGGAGAACAATAAAAATCGATGTGCAGGTTGGAGAATTAACATTACCGAAAATTTTGCAGTCAGAAAAGTCCTTTGCAGACACTTCGGGTGAATGGAATCTTATTTTGGTCGATCGAAATCATTATATTCCAAATAATTATCAAGTAGAATTGACAGAATTATCGAATGGTAAAAAAGTAGATTCACGGATTTATCCAGAATTACAACAAATGTTTAATGATGCAAGAGCTGAGGGGCTGGCACTGTTTGTTAGAGAAGGATATCGAACAACAGAAGAACAACAAAAAATTATGGACGAGAAAATCAATGAATATGAAAAACAAGGATATTCTGCGAAAGAAGCAAAAAAAAGAGCCGAGAAATATGTCGCAATTCCCGATACAAGCGAACACCAATTAGGACTGAGTGTTGATATTAATGCGGATACCGACAAATTTTCTTCTGAAAAAGTATATCAATGGTTAGACGAAAATGCATATAAATATGGGTTTGTAAAACGTTACCCGGAAGATAAAACGGATATAACAGGAATTAGTAATGAACCATGGCATTACCGTTATGTTGGAACGACTGTCGCTAAAATAATGAAAGAAGAAAATTTATGTTTGGAAGAATATTTAGAAAAATATAAATAAAAACAAAAGAAAATCCTAACTTTTTTTATAGTAGGATTGTTATATTATTTAGAAAACAGAGGGAGGCAAATTTGCGAATGGAATACAAAACTGATTCTTTGTTAGTACATCTAGCAAGAGCAGGAGATGAAGATGCGTGTGAAAAACTGGTCAAAAAATATTACTCAAGTATATATCAATATTGTTTGCTACATATCAATGATCCCTATGAGGCAGAGGATTTGACACAAGAAGTGTTTACACGTTTCTTTTCCAATTTATATAGATATAAAGAATATGGAAAAGTTAAGAATTATCTTTATACAATTGCCGGAAATACCGTTAAAAATTATTACAAAAAGAAAAAAGATATTCCATCAGAGGAACTGCTAAAATCAGAGGACTGTAGTAAAAATCATGTAGAAGAGCTAGGAGTCCGATTAACTATTGAACAGGCAGTGAGAAAGTTACCGGAAGAAATTAGAGAAACGGCAGTTTTATATTTTTTTCAGGAATTGAAGCAAAGAGAAATTGCAGAATTACTTCATATCAAACTTTCTCTTGTAAAATATCGAATCGGAAGAGCAAAAGAACTTTTAATGAAAGAGTTGGAGGTGAAAAAAGATGAAGAATTATAAGCAACAAATAAAGGAATATAAAGAGGAGATTGAAGAAAAGTATGTAAGGGCTGAAGCAGAGAACAAAACAGTAAAAGCATGTCAGAATATTTTGTCAGAGTCGGTTTTATCGAAACAATCGCATAGAACATCTTATTTTGAATTTTTGTATGAGCAGACAAAATTCATAAAAAAAAGATGGTGGATTTTACAAGGTTGTGTTCTTATGTGTCTATGGATATGGTTGAGTAATTATACGTCAGACATAAAAGATATGATGAGGATTATGGGAATATCTGCCACAATATTTGTGGTTCTGATTATCCCGGAAATTTGGAAAAACAGAAGAAATGGTGCGATTGAGATTGAGCAGGCGTCTTATTACACACTGCGTCAGATTTGTACAGCAAGAATGTTAATGTTTGGAGTAGTGGATCTGGTGATCGTTATGGTGTTTTTGGCGATTACATATCAAACAACAATACTCTCGTTAAGTGATTTGGTGGTTAATTTTTTGCTTCCGGTAAATGTTTCATGTTGTATATGTTTTCGTGTATTGTACAGCAGATGGGAAAAATCAGAATATATAGCAGTGCTTTCTTGTCTGGTATGGGTTGGTTTATGGATGATGATTGTTGCAAATGATGTTATTTATCAGAAAATTGTAACTCCGGTATGGGTGGTTATGCTGATATTGACTTTTGTATATTTTATTTTTTGTGTTCAGAAGTCATTGCTATTTGATGAAAAAATTTTGGAGGATTACACGTATGAAATTAGAATTTAAAAATGTAACAAAACAATACGGAGAAGTAAATGCTGTTAATAAAGTGAATTGTGTTATGGAAAAAGGAATTTATGGACTGCTTGGAGTAAATGGAGCAGGAAAGACCACATTAATGCGTATGCTTTGTACGATTGTTCAACCATCAGAAGGACAAATATTATGGAATGGTAAAGATATATGGAAACTAGGAGGTGAATACCGAGAAGTTCTGGGATATTTACCACAGGATTTTGGATATTATCCAGATTTGACCGTATATGATTACATGATGTACATTTCTTCTATAAAAGGGTTAAAAATACCGTTTGCCAGAAAAAAAGTGAAGCAATTATTAAATCAAGTAGGAATGGAAAAATTCAGTAAAAGAAAAATGAAGAATTTGTCTGGAGGAATGGTTAGACGTGTAGGAATAGCACAGGCGATGTTAAACGATCCGCAAATTCTTGTCCTGGACGAACCTACCGCTGGATTAGACCCGAATGAAAGAATACGTTTTCGTAATTTAATTAGTGAATTGTCGGAAGAACGTTTGGTGCTCTTGTCTACACATATTGTATCGGATATTGAGTACATTGCGAATAATATTATGTTAATGAAAGATGGAGAACTTTTTTATGCAGGTACCGCGGAAGAATTAGTATCTTCTATGAAAGAAAAGGTATGGCAATGTAATGTTTCGAGAAGTATGATAGACAAATATATGAGTGAATATTTGGTTGGAAATATAAAAACAACAAAAACCGGAGCAGAGCTTAGAATTATTTCAATAGAAAAGCCAACAGAAGATGCTGTGGCTGTAGAAAAAAATCTGGAAGATGCATTTCTATTTTATTTTGGAGAAAAATCGGAGGAAAAACAAGATGCTTAAATTAGAATTAAAACGAATTTTTTCAAAGAAAATTAATGTATTTGCAATCGGATTGGCATTGATACTTGCTGTCATTTTTAGCGGATTTGCAGTTACAAGTAATCGCTATGTGGATGAGAATGGAAATGCTAGTACTGGAATTATGGCAACAAGAAAACTTACAGATAACAGACGAGCATGGAAAGGTACATTGACAGAAGATGAACTTGGAAAAGTTATAGAACAAAATAAAAATGCGATGACACAATCCTCAGAAGAAAATGCGATTTACGGAACGACATTACAACCGATAGATGATATTAGGGGTTTTATAATATCGGTATTAACACCGGATGCAGAATATGATGAAAGTGTTCTGAATCAAATTACAGAAGAAAATGTGCAAGAGTTCTATGACACTTATCATAAAAATATGGAAAAGATGGCAGAAGAATATGGAAAGACTTCTGTACAGAAAAAATACTTGGAAAAGAAATATAATGAAATAAAATTACCAGTAGAATACGAATCTTATAGTTCATGGGATACTATGATTATGTATGTAGAAACGTATTCTATTATTCTGGCAATCATAGTTGGTTTTATTTGTGCTGGAATATTTGCAGATGATTTTCAGACAAAAGCAGATGCAGTATTTTTCTCTACAAAGTATGGACGTACAAAAGCTGTTAAAACAAAAATACTGGCAGGAATAGCTACGACAGTTATGATTTATTGTATGGGAATTATATTACTTAGTGTGATTTGTTTTGGAATTATGGGAACCAGTGGTATGAATACACCTTATCAAATGTATCAGGCGTATAGTATTTACATTATGTCATATGGACAATACTATTTGTTGACAGTTGTATGTGGATTTATAGCCAGTATGCTGGCGGCTGTAGTGTCTATGTTAGTAGCGGCTAAAATGCATACAATTAGTGTCGCTGTTTGCATTCCGTTCTTTTTATATTGCTTATTGCCATTTATAGGACGGGCACTTTCTGGGTATACAACGCTTTTCAATTTGATACCAACAATTTTGACAAATGTACAGGCAAGTGTAAAAGTCCCACTTATTTATCAGATTGGGAATTGTGTATTTCGACAAATTTCGCTTGTAATGGTAATGTATACAGTGATGGCAATAGCCTTACTGCCTTTTATTTATAAGAGTTTTCGCAGATACGGAAATAAGTAAAAATTGTATTCATACTCATAAAAAACAAAGTAAGTAAAATATTTTCTGGAAAAATCAAAGCATAATTTAAAGATTTACGGCGGGCAAGTTGCCCGCCGTAAATTATGCTTATTTTGTTAAAAGACCGGATAGATTTTTTCCAATGCAAAATCCAATCTGTGGATATAACTCCTGAATTTCCTGATATTTTGCTTCAATCATTTCTGGTTCATCAGCCCAGATCTTTTCATATATTTTGAAAGCTCTTTTAAAATGTGTTTTGGCTTGCGGAAGATTGGCAGTCATCAGATAAATGGTTCCAAGGGTTTCCTGTACTTTGGCATAATCCAGACAGTCATCGGAATGGTATTCCTTGATGATGCCGGATAATTTTTGTAATTCGGAGATTCCTCTTTCGGGTTCCTGCTGTTTTGTCAGGAACATTGCATAATTGGCAATCTGAGGTATGCTGTCATTTATATGAAGCAGGTTAAATTGGTCAAGCAGTGAGATATTTTTTTCCATGTGTTCTCTTGCAAGATCGGGATGAGCGTTCATGCGGTAAAGTCCACCGAGATTGGCATGAAGGTTGGAAACAAGGCGAGCATTGTCAGCAGTGATAGTTTCTATCTGGGCAAGTGCATCCTTTTCTAGTTTTATTGCTTTTTCAGGTTTGGTTTCAAGAGTTGCCTGAAAATCTAGTAATAATGCCCGGTCAGAGTCGGTTCCAATGTTTTTTGTCCTTAACAGCCCCGTCAGTTCCTGAATGATTCCATTCATACCTTTGTGGTAGTTATAGTTATCCATGTATGGAAATGCATTTTCCAGAAAAAGCAGATACTTTGGTATATCATCCTTTTCAATCAATTCTATGATATTTCCGATTGTTTGAAATAGCTTTTTGTAATAAGCTACTTCCATTCCATGCATTAAACATATTTTCTGTAAAGAATCCAGTAATATGTGACAGCTACTTACAGATGGTTTTGTCTCTGAAAGGGCAATTTCCTTAATCATAGGATGCAGGGAGATTGTGTGACGTGTAGTTGTCTGCACAAAACCAGTTTCAATCAAGTCGTTAATTTCATTTAAGGTAGGCAGTTCCAGCCATTTGGCGAATATGCGGGCAGAAATACCAGTGTAAGGAAGAAAACACAAATTGCACATGATATCCTGCTGTTTTCGGGATAAAGCATATAGTGAAAATAGAGTATGGATATGACTATAATAAGTGGCTTTACTGCTTTGACCATCCTTGATTATCTTAATTTTATCTTCATTATCGAGAGATGCTCTTTCTTCCTGAAGTTTTGCTAATAACTGACCTGGAGTTGAAATTCCATTTTCCAAAAGTTTTGCAGCCAGTTCTACAGCAAAAGTATGATAGTGTACGGTCTCTATGATTTTTTCGACGGTCGAACGATACTTGTCTGCTTCTGAATAAAATGCAGATGTCAGTTGGAAAAGAATGTTTATATCCTGTATTTCTTTTAATTGAAAAGTACAGTATTCATTCAGATTACTTCTGGTCGTAAATAAAATCTGGCAGCGATATTTTAATACTACTGACAGAAAGCTGTCCTGTGTGGCAGTGACATTAAAATTATCTATGATAAGCAGAGTATCAGATTTCAGGGAACGCAGGAAACGGTTATGTCTTTGAAACCGTTCCTGTTCAGTGCTTTCCGGAAGATCGTCAATAAAATCCATGTCAGTAATGTCCTGATGAAGATTGCCGGTATATTCTACATAAAGGATATTGGTGTATTGCTTTATGTACCGCTTTGCGTAGGCTTTGGCAAGTTCACTTTTTCCGATTCCGGCGATTCCGCAAAGAAAAACATGACGGTTTTCCTCAAGCATGGTATATAATTCTTCTAGTTCTTTATCTCTTCCGATAAAATGACGGCATGGTTTCGGAACCTCACTGTCCATAATATAATCCAGCACAATAGGGGATAAAGCGCCTCCGGCGAGCAGCTTCTGATTTTTGGTATTACGTTTGATGAATTGGCGTTCCATGCCAAAAGAAATCAGTTTTGCAAGAAACAGCAGTCTTGAACTGGCTGGTTTATATAAGAGAGTCAGATTTTTCTTTTTCGCATCTGAGATGCTGTCATCCTGAATGAATAAAGTGTAAATATCTTGTATAGCCATATTACAGTCAGACATCAGTGGAAGAAGATTCTGGTGGATGGTATGGGCTAATTTTTCCTGATTGGATGGCTTGGAATAGTAAGCGGATATTTTAGGACTGATTTTAGCCTGACCAGTCATCCAGCGGCAAACCAGACCGTTATCCATTGAAAAATCCTGATTTGCCGGATCATCCATAAAATCTTCAAATAATTCGTATAAAAAATCAGGCTGACTCATTTGATTACTTTCGCTGATATGATTTTTTAAGCAAGTGCTAATAGAAGAAAAATCGCATCGATTCAATAGAAATTCCCCTTTCGTAGTTAAGATTGAGTATATCTATCATAACACGAACATATATTCGATTCAAGAAAATACGGATATTTTTAAAGTGATTGTGTCAATTTACAATCAATTTCTATTCAATGTGGTTTTCAGGCAGGTTCTGTAAAATAAGCTCAGAACAAACAATAACGGGAGGAGCTTATGCAACAGAATATTGAATTTGAGCGGTGCATTGATTTTCTGGTACGGATGATTGATAAGTACGGCGAAGAAGTCCTCCGGGAGTTGGAGGAAGAAAAACAGAATAAGGAAGAAAAAGAAGCGGCAGTTTCCTGAAATACAAAATGTAAATCAGACTGTCGCTTTTTTCATGCATTTTTAAATCAAATAAATTTTAAAAGCTGATGCAGAGTGTGTGGCTCATTATTCTGAGAAGCGGTAATACGCGTATCAAATGGCTTGAAATGATTTTGCGTATAAAAGCTCAGAAGAAATTCATTATCTTCGCATTCAAGAAACTCCATAACGCCACCTACGGAATATTTGAGACTGGATATGGTTTCCAGTGCAAATCCCAGTAGAATATTTCCAGGAATTCGTTTTTCCTTTGGAAGAGAATAGTTCTTTCCCAACTGGGCAATCAGGTAAGCTGCGGTAGTATAGGATTGTGTTTCTTCATCCAAAATACTGACACGGGACAGTTTTTTTGCCATTGTCTTGCTGATATTTGAAGCACGGACAGAGATTGGTTTTATTGTAAGTGAAAAATAACCAACCAGTGAAGCATCTTCAGCATCAAATACCAGATAAGTGATAGATTGATCTTTTTTGGTAAACTCAATCGCATTATGTAATAAAAAGTATTCCACATCGGGATTTTTGGGACAAGAAAAATCGGAGAGTAAGTCGTAAAGACTTTCCTCTCCGATATATGTCGGTTCGTCTTTATCCAAATATGCCCGAATATTAACGGTAAAATATTTATCAGACATGTTTTTTCTTCCTTTTTGACATTAAAGCTAAGATTTCCTGTGGGTTCGTTAACTGACGTCCGGGAAGTGTCTGCTTTGGTGTGCGGTCACGGTCGGCTTCGTCAATTGCTGCGACAAAACGCTTTACGCTATTTGGATTGGATACGACAAAATTATGAGTAATACTTGAAGTAGCCATACTAACACCTCCTCTTTTTTGGCTTTTTTGTGTATTTATAGTATATGCAATGTGTGATAAAAACACAATATCAAAAACAGAAATTATTTCTAAATAATTTTCAAGCCGGACATTTATTAGACGCTTCCGGTAAGCGAACAATATTTTCGAGCCAATCATTTATAAGTCGCCAATGGTGGGCGGGCAATATTTTGATAACAGAAATGCTCTGTATCTAACTTAATTATACGATTGGCGAAGAAATGCGTCAATACGGAAAATAAGTATTGAAAATAGTTGGAACAAGTACTAAAATAAGGTTGGGACAATGAAACAGAGTTATACTGCGAGGAAGATTATGAAGAATAAAAAGATTAAATGCGATATATATACCAGAGTATCCACAACCATGCAGGTAGATGGCTACAGTCTGGATGCTCAGAAAGAAAAACTCAAGAGATATGCGGAATTTCAGAATATGGAAATCGTAAATGAGTATTCAGATGAAGGTAAGTCTGGAAAGAGCGTAGAGGGCAGACCGGAATTTCAGAGAATGTTGGATAATATTGAGAATGGAACAGATGAGGTACAGTTTGTACTGGTGTTCAAGCTTTCCAGATTCGGTCGTAATGCGGCAGATGTTTTAAATTCTTTGCAGAGGATGCAGGATTTTGGAGTGAATCTGATCTGTGTTGAAGATGGAATTGACAGCTCAAAAGATAGTGGAAAGCTGATGATTTCTGTTCTGTCTGCGGTGGCAGAGATTGAACGAGAGAATATCCTTGTTCAGACAATGGAGGGACGTAAGCAGAAAGCCAGGGAAGGAAAATGGAACGGTGGATTTGCTCCATATGGCTATGAATTGGTAAATGGAGAATTGCAGATTGCAGAGGACGAAGCAGAGATTATTCGTCTGATCTATGACAAATTTATTCATACCAATATGGGAATCTCTGCGATTGCCGCATGGCTGAACCAGCATGGATATAAAAAGAAAAAACGACAGAATAATACACTGGACGCATTTGCCTCTTCGTTTATAAAAGGCGTTCTGGATAATCCGGTATACTGTGGAAAGTTGGCTTATGGACGAAGGAAGAACGAGAAAGTTTCAGGAACAAGAAATGAATATCGCATTGTAAAACAGGAAAATTATATGCTGCATGATGGTATCCACGAAGGAATTATTTCAGAAACAGATTGGGAGCTGGCACATCAAAAACGGGAAAAAACAGGTGTGAAATATGAAAAGACGCATAGTCTGGATCATGAGCATATCTTATCTGGAATATTGAGATGTCCGTTATGTGGAAGCGGTATGTATGGGAACGTGAACCGAAAGAAAAAGAAAGACGGAACCTTATATAAAGATTATTTCTATTATGCCTGTAAACATCGTCGTCTGGTAGACGGTCATAAATGTGGATATCGTAAACAATGGAGTGAGGAGAAGATTAACAATGCAGTGGAAGAAGTTATTCGGAAGCTGGTGAAGAATCCTAAATTTGAAGAAGCAATTCTGAATAAAATTGGTTCAAGAATAGATACAGAAGAAATAGAAAAAGAGATTGACGGATTGGAAAAGCAGCACAGGCAGCTGACCGGAGCAAAAGCAAGACTTGGACAGCAGATGGACAGTCTGGATATTATGGATAAATTTTATGAGAAGAAATATCAGGATATGGAGACAAGGTTATACCGTCTGTACGATGAGATCGAAGGCGTGGAGAACAGTATAGAGGAAGTTAAGAACCGCCTGCTGAATATCCAGCAACAGAAAATATCAGAAGAAAACGTCTATCAATTTCTTTTATATTTTGATAAACTATATGATAAGTTCACCGACCTGGAGAAGAAAGAATTTCTTAACAGTTTTGTAGAACAGGTGGACATTTATGAGCAGGAGCAGCCAGATGGCAGATTCCTGAAGCACATAAAGTTTCGTTTTCCGGTGTATTTTGGAGACAGGGAGACACAGGAACTTTGTTGGGACAACGAAAGTACCGTTGAAACTGTGGTTAGGTTGAGAAAAAGTAAATTTTAATTTGTGGTTGATGACGGAAATTATTGGTGGAATATTATAAAAAGGGTTATCTGTCTGCGACGCGCTCTCGCTCGACTCACACGCAGCTGTACTAAGCTCCTGAATGGTCTAACGACCATTCAGGAGCTTAGTGCAGGCGTGTTCCTACGGTCGCAAATCACAATTTACTCCCCAAAACTTATCCCAATGGTTTTAGCATCCTTGATCATCTGACACTTCGGATCAACATATTTTAATTTTCCGGCGACATCAGACAAAGGAACTTTCTTTGTATCTCCATCAACAATTCCAACCATATAACCATACTCTTTATTAAGGATCAGTTCAGCAGCATATGCACCAACTCTAGTAGCAAGTACACGATCGTAAGCACAAGGAGATCCGCCACGTTGTGTATGACCTGGAACTGTGACTCGGATCTCACGTCCTGTTTTTTCTTCTAATTGAGCTGCAATCTCATAAGCAACAGAAGGATATCTCCGTTCAGCAAGTTTTGCTTTATACTGTTTCTTCTTTAACTTCGCATCTTCTTTAGAAATTGCACCTTCTGCAACAGCGATAATAGAAAATCTTTTTCCAGCTGCGAAACGATTTTCAACGACTTCTGCTACTTTATTAATATCATAAGGGATCTCCGGCAGCAAAATCACATCGGCTCCACCAGCAATTCCGGCGTGTAAAGTAACGTGTCCAACTTTATGCCCCATAACTTCAATAATGAAAACACGACTGTGTGAAGAAGCAGTTGTATGAATGCGATCAATTGTATCCGTTGCAATATCAACAGCACTCTGAAATCCAAAAGTCATTTCTGTTCCCCAGAGATCGTTGTCGATTGTTTTTGGAAGTGTCACAACATTTAAGCCTTCTTCGCGAAGCATATTTGCAGTTTTGTGAGTTCCATTTCCACCAAGAACCACAAGGCAGTCAAGCTTATATTTACGATAATTCTTTTTCATGGCTTCCACTTTATCAAGACCATTTTCATCAGGAATACGCATTTTCTTAAATGGTTGTCTGGAAGTCCCAAGGATCGTACCTCCGCGGTTTAAGATTCCAGAAAAATCATCTGGAGTCATACGGTCTAAAAGCCCATAGATGAGTCCCTTATATCCATCATGGAAACCATAGATTTCCAGATCATCTCTTTTTGCACTTAAACCTTTTATAACACCGCGCATGGCTGCATTTAATGCCTGACAGTCGCCACCGCTGGTTAAAATTCCTATTCTTAACATGGATTTATCTACCTCCGGGTTCTATATTTTTATTTAAATCATCTAATATTTATTGATTCCTATTTTACCATATAATTATATACAGAAATTATAAAATCTAGTAAATAAAACGTTAAAAAATCGTAAAGTTCTTGCATAAAATAAAATGTTGGCTGACGAGCATAAAAACTTACAATTCCATATTGACGAATAACCATTCCAAGTGTTAAGATAACTTAGTATGATAAAGGCGAAGAAGGAGACAGTACTTCTATCATGAACGCAGGAGCGAGTCCGGGGCGGTGGAAGCCGGATGTTAGTAAGATAGGAAGGAAGATCACTCCCAAGCTGCAGGCTGAACAAAGTAAGCTGTGCCGGTATCCTCCGTTAACGGGATAACATATGATAGTATGTGAAATAGGTGGTTTAGAAGCAACGGTGTTGTCCTATTTTTAGGACTGCACCTTTTTTATTTTATAGGACGGCCTGCTTTATAGGGAAATCCTGTAAAAGTTCCTATTTCATTAGATTTTCTAATTAGTAAAAAGGAGAGATAAAGATGTACAAAAAAGTATCATCTGACATGAACTTTGTCGATCGCGAGAAAGAGACCGTAAAGTTCTGGAAAGAAAACGAAATTTTTGAAAAAAGTATCGAAGAAAGAAAAGACGATCCGACATACACATTCTATGACGGACCACCAACAGCCAATGGTAAACCACATATCGGACACGTTTTAACTCGTGTCATCAAAGATATGATTCCTCGTTATCAGACAATGAAAGGTCACAAGATCATTCGTAAAGCTGGATGGGATACACACGGACTTCCAGTTGAACTTGAAGTTGAGAAGATGTTAGGTCTTGATGGAAAAGAACAGATTGAAGAATATGGTATGGAACCATTCATCAAGAAATGTAAAGAAAGCGTTTGGAAATACAAAGGTATGTGGGAAGATTTCTCAGATACAGTAGGTTTCTGGGCTGACATGGAACATCCATACATCACATATGATAATAACTTTATCGAATCTGTATGGTGGGCATTAAAGCAGATCTGGGATAAGAAATTACTTTATAAAGGATTTAAGATCGTACCTTATTGCCCTCGTTGTGGAACACCATTATCCGCACAGGAAGTAGCACAGGGATATAAAGATGTCAAAGAACGCTCTGCGATCGTACGTTTCAAAGCCGTAGGTGAAGAAGCATATTTCCTTGCATGGACAACAACACCATGGACACTTCCATCCAACATCGGTCTTTGTGTAAATCCAGAAGAGACATACGCAAAAGTAGAAGCTGCAGATGGATATGTATACTACATGGCAGAAGCACTGCTTGATACAGTTCTTGGTAAATTAGCAGACGAAGAATCAGGAAAACCTGCATACAAAGTTTTAGAGACGTTTAAAGGAAAAGAATTAGAATACAAAGAATACGAACCATTATATGACTGTGCAGCAAAAGTTGCTGAAAAACAGCATAAGAAAGCATTCTATGTAACATGCGACGGATATGTAACATTAACAGATGGTACAGGTATTGTTCATATCGCACCAGCATTTGGTGAAGATGATGCCAAAGTTGGACGTAAATATGACATGCCATTTGTACAGTTAGTAGACGAACGCGGTAACATGTCAGAAGAAACACCATTTGCCGGATTATTCGTTAAGAAAGCAGATCCAGAAGTATTAAAGAATCTGGATAAACGTGGATTATTATTCGATGCTCCTAAATTTGAGCATAGCTATCCACACTGCTGGCGTTGTGATACACCACTGATCTATTATGCAAGAGAATCTTGGTTCATCAAGATGACAGAAGTAAAAGATCAGCTGATCGCAAACAACAACACAGTTAACTGGGTACCAAAGAGCATCGGTAAAGGACGTTTCGGTGACTGGTTAGAGAACGTACAGGATTGGGGAATCTCAAGAAACCGTTATTGGGGAACTCCATTAAATATCTGGGAATGTGAATGTGGACATCAGCATTCTATCGGATCTATCGAAGAATTAAAGAGCATGTCTGATAATTGCCCAGACGATATCGAGCTTCACCGCCCATATATCGATCAGGTAACAATTAAGTGCCCACACTGTGGAAAACAGATGCACCGTGTAGAAGAAGTTATCGATTGCTGGTTTGATTCAGGATCAATGCCTTTCGCACAGTGGCATTACCCATTTGAGAATAAAGAGATCTTCGAAGATAACTTCCCAGCAAACTTTATCTCAGAAGCTGTAGACCAGACTCGTGGATGGTTCTACTCCTTAATGGCAATTTCTACTTTATTATTTAATAAAGCACCATATAAAAACGTTGTCGTATTAGGACACGTTCAGGATGAAAATGGACAGAAGATGAGTAAGTCCAAAGGAAATGCAGTTGATCCATTTGAGGCATTAGAAGAACATGGAGCAGATGCGATCCGTTGGTATTTCTATACAAACAGTGCCCCATGGCTTCCAAACCGTTTCCATGCAAAAGCCGTTACAGAAGGACAGCGTAAATTCATGGGAACATTATGGAATACTTACGCATTCTACACATTATATGCAGAGATCGATCAGTTTGATCCAACAAAACATGCGTTAGAATATGATAAATTATCTGTTATGGACAAATGGCTGTTATCTAAGATGAACACAATGGTCAAATCTGTAGATGACAACTTAGGAAATTACAGAATCCCTGAAGCTGCAAGAGCATTACAGGAATTTGTAGATGATATGAGTAACTGGTATGTAAGACGTTGTCGTGACCGTTTCTGGGCAAAAGGAATGGAACAGGATAAGGTAAATGCATATATGACTTTATACACAGCATTAGTAACTGTATGTAAAGCAGCAGCACCAATGATCCCATTCATGACAGAAGAGATCTACCAGAACATCGTAAGAAGTGTTGATCCATCTGTAAAAGAAAGTATTCATTTATGCGACTTCCCTGTATACAATGCAGAACAGGTTGATGAGAAATTAGAAGCAGATATGGATCTCGTCTTAAAGATCGTTGTATTAGGACGTGCATGCCGTAACAGTGCAGCCATCAAGAACCGTCAGCCAATCGGACAGATGTATGTGAAAGCAGATGCAACACTGCCAGATTATGACGAAGCGATCATCTTAGATGAGTTAAATGTGAAGAATATCACATTTACAGATGATGTATCAAACTTCACAACATACAACTTCAAACCACAATTAAAGACTGTAGGACCAAAATACGGTAAATTAGTTGGAGGAATCAGAAACTATTTAGCCGGAGTTGATGGAAATGAAGCGAAAGCTGAATTAGACTCTAAGGGAGCATTAACATTTGAAGTTGATGGAACACCTGTAGAATTAGCCAAAGAAGATCTGTTGATCGAGATGGTAAAACAGGAAGGATTCGTAACAGAAGCAGACAACGGAGTAACAGTTGTCCTTGATACAAACTTATCCGAAGAACTGTTAGAAGAAGGATTCGTCCGTGAAGTAGTCAGCAAGATCCAGTCTATGAGAAAAGAAGCAGGATTCGAAGTAACAGACCATATCACATTCTCATACAAAGGATCAGACAAAGCAGCAGACATCATCGGAAGAAATGAAGCAGCAATTGCTAGTGACGTTTTAGCAGATGAAGTGAAAGCCTCTGAAGTTGTCGGATACGAAAAAGAATGGAACATCAATGGTGAGAAAGTTACTTTAGGTGTTGAGAAAAGATAAAATTTCATAAGAAATATAACAAAAGATCAGCTGAAGACAATATCTTACAGCTGATCTTTTTGTTGTTATTATTATGAATTCTTCTTAGAAAGTGAAATTACATCAAGTCCATGTTCTTCCAGAAAAATATTAATATCGATCAAATTCCATTTTTCATAATTGATAAAGCATCTGAATAGATCAGGGTGTTCTGATCATTAAGCAGCTGTTCTAAAGTTTGACCATGGATATATTCTTCGATCAAGATCAAAGAATCATCATCCAAGATCATATCATAGATTGTTGGAATACCAGAAAGCTGTAAGTCCATCAACTGAGAGAATGTCAAGGTAAGGCTAAAAATAAAACACAATCTTGAAATTATAAAAATATAGTTATATACTGTATTCAGAAAGCAAGGGATCGATATGGAAAAAACAATAAAAAAATTGATGGCAATCTTTCTATCTATATGTATGCTTATGACGATATTTATTCCATATAGAATTGAAGCATCGCAGACAACGACAAAACAGAATAAGACAGAAGTACATCCTCTAGAATTAGACAATTATATTCAAGCAGTGACAATAGAGTATCAATCAGGGGAAGATTGGATCAAGATTACAGATGACACGAAAAATATTCCGGCAGATGCAAGAATTAAGATCACAGTAAACTACAAAAATATAGATGCAAAAGAACTCCTCAACCATAATAAGACATTAAGATACCATCTGCCGGATTTGTTTCAGGATAGTTTTGTAGTGCTTAATTCTATACAAGATGCAAACGGAAATAAGATCGGAACGATTAAAGTTGAGGATGATACACAAGATGTTTTGCTGAGTTTTGAGGAATCATTTCTTCAGCAGGATGAGGAAGAAAATAAAAAAATCAATGGTAATTTTTCTGTATATGCAACTACGGACAGACAACTGATCAAAGGTCAGCCACAGCAAACGATTAAATTCGGAGAGGTCACAAAAAAATTAAACTTCGAAGAAGACAGTGATGCAAGACTAGGAAATCTGGAACTTACAAAAACAGAACCAAGTTATAGTGAAGAAAACGGAAATGGCTACCTGACATACACATTGATCGCAAAAACAGGAGACGATCCAATGCCAGATGTGGTGGTCAAAGATCAGTTTACAAAGAATCAAACCTATATTGATTCTTACATAGGAGTTGATACAACAAAGAAAACAGTAGCACATCAGCCAAATGATAAAAACCTCCCATATGAAGGAAACGGAGAGCAGTTTGAAAGCAAAGTATATTTGCAAGATAGCACCAAACCAGGAACTTTGATCTGGGAGATCGGAGATATGAAAGCGAAGGAAATAAGGACGCTGACATATAAAGTAAAAGTAAAAGATACCTATATCGGTGGAGCAAGCAAAGGTATGATCACAAATACCGCGAAATCATATGCAAAATCGTATGAACACCAGAGTGCATCTTCTAATTTTACACCAAATGCAGGAATGCAGATCAAGAAAACAGCAAGTACATATAAAAAAGATCCATCGGGCAATGGCGGAACGATCACATACACCGTTTATGTGAAAGCAAATGAAAGTAATACTTATACATTAAATAATGTAAAGATTCATGACAATTTCAGTTCTGGAACAAACACAACATTATTACCATATATCAATTACGATGAAAATAGCTTTCAATTATATGAAGGCAATAAAGCAGATGAAACCAAAAAATTAGAAATTCCAGAGAATCCACATAAAGGGCAGGAAAATCCGTACATTGTAAATGATAAGAAAAAAGAATGTAAGATAGATTTCTATCTTGGAAAATTAAAACCTGGAGAAGAACGGACATTAACATATCAGGTAAAGATCAGTGAAGATATTTTTGCCATGAGCAATCAGGAGATCAAAGTAAAGAATACAGCCGCTGCATATTCTGATGACACGGTAAGTGGAGGAAATCAGAAATTTGCATCCGCAACACAGGAAAAATCTCTTGGAAAGAAAGTATGGGATCGAAAATTACAAAGTGATCCGATCACAAAAGAAGAACAGATAAACATTCCAGAGCAAGACAAGGTCTACAACTCAAATATGGAAATATCTCCATTGGCAGTACGCAGCTTTAAAATACCAAAAGGAAGTTATAAATATCAGGTTGTTGTCAATGAAGCAGGCGATTTTGATGTATCTTCCGCAATCTTTGGAGATGCTTTAGCAAATGATTATCTGGCATACACTGGATATCTAAAGATTGAATATTACGATACAGGATTAAAAGAAGATCCAGGCAGTGATAAAGAAGCAGCAACAAAACTTGAAGAGAAAACACCGTCAGAAACGAACTGGGTAGATATCCATGACGGAAAACAATTCTCATTTTCACCAGAGAAATTTGGAAATAAGAAAAAAACAGGAGCCTATCTGTTAACGTATTATGCAACGCCAAAAAATGTTGAAAGTCTGACACAGGTATCCTCAGGAAATTCATTTTCACTAGGAGGAACTGTCATTGGGCCTGGAGGAACCAGTATCAAATTAGCTGGAGTAAAAGTATCCACTTCAATGATCATCGAAGGTGGCAAAAACTTTGAAGCAAGGAAAAGCGGATGGTATTACGACCCAACAAAAGCAAGTCAGGGAGACTGGACACGAGGAAGTTTATATTGGATCATTGATGTTCAGGGAAATGAAATCCCTGCGGGAACAATCTTCAGGGATGTACCGAAAACAGGAAATCTAACCCATTTGGTACGAAAAACTTCGATAGTAGGTGTATACAAAGGAAAGCTTCCAACAGGAAAAAGCTTTAAAGATTGTTATGGAACTGTTCGTGATCTTTCAGGAAATCCTCAATTACAAAAATTGATCGGAAATGAAAATAATCTAGGACAACTTCCACAAAATGCTGACTATCAATGGGAGTCAATAGGAAATAATGCAGGAAAATATGCAGATATCATATTAAAGAAAGATGTACATCTGGAAGAAAATGAACATTTGTATATCATCTTACGAACAGAACCAAGTAACAAAATGAATTCTTTGCGAGATGCTTATACTTACACGAATGAGCTGCAGACAAAAGACAGCACTGCAACAGATTTCGTATCCCAAGGACAGGATAGTTTAGTGGCAGCCGGAGGTGGAAACAACTTCAAAGAAATGGGAGGAATTTATGAGCGTGATGATGCAGGAAAATGGACAACGGTAAGTACCATTAATTGGAACGGTCCGCAGAAAGTCCTTCAAAATAAGATCACAAAAGCGGGAACATATATCGATTGGAGATTGAAAGTTAATTATGTGGGAAATCTTGAAGGAAAAGTTTATGTAGAAGACCAGCTTCCAAAAGGATTAGATCTTACTTATGTCAGATATTTCTGGATCGATCCAGGAATCCGAAATCAAAATGCACCAGTGATGTGTGAGATACCAGAATATGAAAATGATCCACAATGGGAGAAACTTACACTGACCGGAAATCTAGATAGAGATAATAAAAAAGATTATACCAGTATTGCTTATTACAATAAGCAGACAGGAAAGATCTGCATGGCAGTGGACAATTTAAAAAGTGGTGGTGCAAGTGACAAACATTCATTAGAGATTCAGGTTGTAACAAGGGTCAATGACGAAGAAGTCTTACTGGATGGAAAAACAAAAAGTTTCAACAATACAATGACGGTAAAAAACGAAGAAGGAAAAATCATTTCCAATAGCACAGCCACAGCAAACGTCAGCAAAAAAACAATCAAAAAAACAAAGCAGGATATAAGAGATGGAAAACTTCCATTTATGATCACGGTCAATGAATCAGGCGAGGATCTGATCAAAGGGGAAGATACGATCACCTTAGTAGATGAAATGAAATCTCCACTCCAATTTGATACAGATTCGATTGTTGTAAAGGATAAGAATGGAAATCTCATAACAGGAATTTCTCCAAAGATTGAAACAACAGATACTGGACAGAAGATGAGCCTTACGATTCCAGACAATAAGAAACTTACGATCACATACGAGGCAACATTGAATGCAGCGCCAGATACAGATATCACAGTTAACAACAAGGCATACTGGTTTGGACACAGTACGACAGTAGCAATGATTGAAAATACAACAGTAAGATATCATGTAGAAGCATTTGCAGGGACAACGACCAGCCCAGCTGTAAAGGTTAAGAAAGTGGATAAAGAAAATACATCCAAGGCATTAAGTGGAGCGACATTTATGATACAGGAAGTTCAGTATGATGAACTGAAAAAGGCATGGGAAGCACCACAAGATGCAAAAACCTATACAGAAGAGACAGATGATACAGGAGTTGCTTCTTTTGGTAAAAATGATGCTTTATCCTATAACAAAGTATATTGTTTAAGGGAAATGAAGGCACCCGAAGGATATGTACTCGATGCAACACCAAAATATTTTGCGATCGCACAAAAAGAGGGAGAAGCAGGAGAAGAAATCTATCCGGCACAATTAACTCAATGGCAGAAATTAGGTGTTGAAGTGTATTATCTCGGAGCAACGTATAAATGTAATATGTATGATTCGAAAGGGGTTCTAAAAGTAGCCAAACATTTCCTTGATGACAAAGGAAATGCGATCACATCGAAGGAATTACCAGATGGTACATTTTCTTTTGGTTTGTATGAATATAAAAATGCACAGACGGACTACAGCAAAGAGCAAAAACTTCAGATCTTAACGATCACCAATAAAAATGGTACATTATCTTACAAATGCAATGGAAAATCAGTGGATAAGCCACAGTTTACCGGATTATCTGTTGGAGGCAAGTTTAGTGTATTTGAACTTGATGAAAATGAAAATCCGATCATGGACAGTGGTACAAGTTATCAGCCGCAAAAAGGTTTTGCATACGAGGTTACTTATCAAAAAGATAAAGCAGCGTATACGATCAAAGAGGATGGAACATCAGAAACTGTAGAAATTACAAATCGTTATTACACAAACGTCAATCCTTCCGAAGGAGTGTGGACAGAGCATATGAAACTTTATCTGTTCATGGCTGGAGCAGGAATTTTGATGATCCTTTTTATGATCCTAAGAAAAACAAGATTTTGAGGGAGGGATGAAGGATGAGTGATCAAAATTCAACAATTCGGAAAGGATATCTAAGATTGATTGCCCGAACCATTTTATTTTTGTTAGTCATCTACATCTTTTTCACAAAGATCTTATGTTTTCAACGAGTGGAAGGGATGCAGATGTTCCCATCCTTAAAAGATGGTGATCTGACATTATCATATTGCCTGAAACAGACATTTCGTCCAAATGACGTGATCATTTATGAAGTGAATGGAGAAAAAAATTTTGGAAGGATCATAGCAGTTGGAGGGAATGAGATCAACATTGATGGAAGCGGGGATGTAAAGATCAACGGGATTTCAGAATCAGGAGAGATCATTTATCCAAGCTATCATAAAGGAGATATTAAGTATCCATATCAGATACCAGAGGGCAGCGTCTTTGTATTAGGAGATTACCGAACACAGACAAAAGACAGCCGAGAATTTGGTGCGATCAAAGAAAGCCAGATCAAAGGAAAAGTTTTAACGATTCTTCGAAGACGAGGAATTTAACAACATAAAAGGAGTGCTACATATGAAAAAAGGAAGAATACTAGGAGTTTTATTAGCAGCAGCAATGGCATTTGGAGGAGTTACAGGTGCTGTAGGCACAAGATCAGTCAAAGCTGATGACAGTAGTAAATATAAGTTTGACAAACAATATTTGTTAAAAGCTGGAGACAGTGAGACTGCAGAAAGTCCAGCAGAAACATTTTCATTTGGAAAAAATGGAAAAGCAGAACTTTACAAGGTACAGAATACAAAATTTAATACCATTGATGAAAATGGAAAAAGTGATACAAAGTATGCAAGTGATGTTATGGAAAAGGGTATTCCTCAAACGATAACAATTGGAAATGCTTCATTTGAAAAAGGTCAGGCAACAAGCCAAGGAACAAAGAAAGAAGTAACTATCACATCAGTAGATGCAGCAAAATATCCAAGCGCAGGTTACTATTTCTATAAATTCCAGGAAACAGCAGGAGACAGTGTTGGTGTAACTTATAATACAGACCCATACTATATCAGAGTAGCAGTTGCATACAATTCTGTTACAAAAGCATTAGAAATCAATAATGTAACAATGTTTAATAATGCCGGGCAGAAAGTGCAAGGAATTGATAACTTTTATTCTGCTGGTAAATTAACAGTGCAGAAGATTGTAACAGGTAATATGGCGAATAGTGATGATACATTCAATGTAACAGTCAGATTCACACCAAAAGAAGGAAAAAAATTAAAAAGCAAGATTGCAGGAAGAATAATCGATAATAATCTTGGAAATGTAACGATCACAGATGGTGAAGATGAACAAACAGCAACATTTAAAGTAAAAGCTGGGACAACAGTTGTGTTTACAAACATTCCAGAAGGAGTTTCATACGAGGTAGAAGAAACACAGGCAAATGGATATGATGCACCAGCATATAAAGTAAACACAAAAGAAGGTAATACAGGAACGATCGTTGGTGGAAAAACAGACGAAGCAATTATCACAAACAACAAAGGAATACAGATCGATACAGGTGTATTTATGAATAACCTTCCATATTTACTCGTACTGATTTTTGCAGCAGCTTGTGGTGTAGGATTTGTAGTAAGTAAAAAACGTCGCTAAAAAGAGGTTATAAACTATGGCAGAACGGACACTCCGGATCTTAAATAAGATATTAGATACGATCATTGCGATCGTATTGATCTTAGCAGTTTTATACAGTGTATATTCCTTATGGGATAACTATCAGCTTTATCAAGGGATACAAGATCTCCAGGTAAAATTAAAAGATTTAAAGCCGAAAGGGAAGAAACCATCCTTTGAAGAACTGCGAAAGATCAATCCGGATGTCGTTGCCTGGATTACCTTGGATGGAACAAAGATTGATGAACCAGTTGTACAGGGAAAGGATAATCTGGAATATTTAAATAAAGATGTTTATGGAAAATATTCCTTAGGTGGAACCGTTTTTTTAGATAGCAGATGCAACAAAAATTTTCAGGATCCATATTCGATTCTTTATGGACACTATATGGAAAAGCATTTGATGTTTGGAGATTTGGAATTATATAAAAAATCATCGTTTGCTGAGAAACATCATACGGGAATCTTAATGATCCCTGGGAAGAAATATCCATTAAAGATCTTTGCAGTTCTGGTCGTAAGATCGACAGATTCCTATATTTTTGATCCATCGCAATATAAGAATAACAGACAGCAGTTTTTAAATTATGTAAAAATGAAAGCCAACTGGATGCAAAATGATAAAATAGAAATATTGAATTCACAAAGTGGGAACTATAGTGTTTTGGCACTCGGAACCTGTTCTACAGATCAGGTAGATGATCGAACCGTGGTTCTTGCGATGTACAAAAAATAAGAAGGGAGAGATGAAAGGTGAAAAAAATATTTGTGATTGTGATCACAGCATTTTTATTTGCAATCAATGCAGGGAATCTTGAATATACATATGCGGCACAACATTCTGTTAATTTTTCTCTTCCTTTGAAATTTAAATGGGGACATGGAGGACTCGTTCGAGGACAAAAATATAAAATAAAATTAAAAGCATTACAGAAAAACACGCCAATGCCAGGAAAAAGTCAGAAAGAAGAATATATAGAAAGGGTCAAAGAAGGTGAAACGAAAGAAATATTTCCATCCATCACCTATACAAGCCCCGGAGATTATAAATATGAATTAGAACTTATTCGTGGAAGAAATAAAGTATTGAAGAAATACTATTTACATATACAAGTATTAAATCAGGGAAATGGAGAATTGTTTGTTACAACGGCAATCCACAAAAATACACAGGCAGGAGCAAAAGTAACAGAAATTCGTTTTATGGACCTCGTCGATGATGAAAATTTATATGATAAAGATCATAATAGCAACAGCGAGCATAACAAAAATGAACGATGTGATGAATATCTAAATGAAAAAAATAAGAACAGATCCGATTCAGGGACGAAAACAAAAACCAGCGAAAGCAGCAAGGCAAAAAGTAGAACTGGGGATGATAAAAAAGTGGAAATGTATCTATGGATGAGCATTATTTCATTAGGAATCTTACTTGTGATCGGGTGTAAAAAAATCAGTGGTAGAAGATGATTCTGCCACTGATTTTTTTGTAAAATACAAATTAAAGTGATAAAATAAAAAAATGATCATGAAATGAGCGGGGGAGCAAATGAAAAAGAATATAAGAAAAGTATTAGCACTAATGTTAGTATTATGTGCAAGTATTTCTGGCTGTGGAACTAAGAAACAAACGACACAAGAGAAAACAACATCACAAAAAACAGCAGCGAAGGAAGTTATGACAATAACATCGAGCAAGAAACAGGAAACAAGAAAATTAAAAAAATCAAATTGGATCATAGAATTAGATCCAGGACATGGTGGTAATGACAGTGGTGCTGTAGGAGAAACAAATGATCAGCCGCAAGAAAAAGATATCAACTTAAAAATAGCGAAATATATCAAACAGGAACTTTCAAAAAATTCAAACATCAAAGTTTATCTAACAAGAACAGGAGACACAAAACCTGAATTAGGAGAGAGAGTACCGAAAGCAGTTCAGGATAAGGCAGATTTGTTCGTCAGCCTGCACAATAATGCAAAAGGTGAGATCGTAGACTATGACCATGGCTGTACAGTACTTGTGCCAACAGGGAATTATAACAAAGAAGTGTCCCAACAGGCACAGCTTCTTGGATTTTATTTTTTGAAGTATTTAGAGAAGACAGGTGTTGAGAATCAAGGATTATTGATGCGAACATCAGAGAAAAATGAGAAATATCCAAATGGAAAAATAAGAGATTACTATAGGGTTATTCATAACAGCATAGAAAAAGGAATTCCAGGCGTCATTGTGGAACATAGTTTTGTGGATAACGATAATGATGTGGAGCAGTTTTTAAAAGATGATTCTAAGATTAAGAAATTAGCCCAGGCAGATGCAAAGGCGATCAGAGATTATTGTCTTGGGACTGTGAAAGCGGAAAAAGAGGAGAAACAAAAAGTGACACTTATCAGGGATTCTAAGGGGAAGAATAATAAGTATTCAAGTAAAAAGTTTAAATTATATTATATAAATTAAGCGGTTATAAGAATATTAATTGCGTAAGCAGTGAAGAAGTTTTTGTGTTGGATATTCCTTGTGGAAAATGTTACAATAAAGCCAAAGGAAGTGATGCACGATGGAATACTACGGAACTCTAGGTCCAACATGTTGCGAACCAATAATATTAAAGAAGATGTTTGATGCAGGAATGACAGGTATCCGGTTAAACTTATCACATAGTTCATTAGAAACAAGCCAGTCATGGATTCAGCATTATTTTGATGCGGCCAGTCAAACAGGAAAAGAAAAGAAGCTTATGATCGATCTGATCGGTCCAGAATTAAGAATAGGAAATCTGGAAGGAAACAAGGGACTTTCCAATGGTGCCCATGTGATTCTTGGACATGGAGGTATTTCGGCACCGAAGGAGATTTTCCCGTACATTAAAAAGAATCAGGAAATCTTACTTGATGACGGAAAGATCAAGCTGACAGCAGAACAGAAAATATCAGAATCCTCATGGAGATGTAAGATTATTTGTGGAGGAGTATTGACAGCACATAAAAGTATTGCAATGCCAGGATGCAGTATTAACAATCCAACGTTAACAGAGGCGGATTTAAGGAATCTTGCAGTGGCAAAGCAGTATAAAGTAACGGATGTCATGCTTCCATTTGTACGGAATAAAGCAGACTTGATCATACTAAGAGAAGCATTAAGAGAATATGGCTGCGAAGACATCAGAATTTTTGCAAAGATAGAAAATATGACAGGTGTCGAGCATTTGGAAGAACTGATTCCATATTGTGATTACATCGTGATCGCAAGAGGAGATCTTGGGAATGCAATGCCATTATCACAACTTCCAAGAATTCAGGCACATATTGCAAGAGTGTGCAGAAAGCACAACAAGGATTTCATGATTGTAACCCAGATGTTAGATTCCATGATAAAGAATCCATATCCAACAAGGGCAGAGGTAAATGATATCTATCATGCAGTTACACAAGGAGCCAGTACATTGATGCTGACAGGGGAAACTGCACACGGTAAATATCCTGTGGAAGCAATGAAAATGCTTGTGGACACAGCGGAGGAATCAATCCTATGATCAAAGAACATATAATAAAATAAGCTATAAAAATCCCGGAAATAACTCTCCGGGATTTTTAAGCTCATGATATTAAAATTATTTTCCAAGTGCAGGAATGACAGTTTTCATATATCTGGAAGCAAACTTTGGACAATAAACTTCAAGATAATTTTTGTTGATTTCTGAAGGAATCATAAAATCAGAATAGATACCGTAAACACCTAATTTCATATATTCTTTTGTGAAATAAGAGTTATTTACCGTATGAGTGAAACCATAAATTCCTTCTTTAGCTAAAATCTCCATACGATAATCGTTGATATCATTCTGTGGGCTTGTGACACCCTCAAACCCATTCTTTTTACAGAATTTTACCATCTTATAGAATGCGACATCACGCTGCTTGTATGTGGTATACACAAAATGTTTGAATGGGTAGATTTTCTTTATTGTGTAATACATATTTTCGTTATAAATCTGTACGATCAAACGATCCAGATATTCAGTCTTTCCAGCCCTTTTTGCAGTCTGGACCAGAGTAGAGAATTCCTTTTGGACAGTTGGTGTGTCTGTAGATTTCGAATCAGTCATCAGATAAAAATCTTTATAACGTTCCATTGCATTCAGCATATCAAGAAAAGAAGTAGGCTTGTAACGGCCGTATAATTTGGTATTCTTAAATTCACGATAGCTAGCAGGATCACCATGTTTACTTAAAGGATCTGAAAGATTATCTCCCCAGGTATGTCTTCCGACAAGCACATTATCTGATGTAAGCTGAAGATCCATTTCAAAAATGCGGTATCCTTTTTGATAGTTTGAATAAAAACCATCAATGGAATTTAAATACTGTTTTCCATTAAGACCACCTAAGGCGTGTGCAATGCCATGATAGGTATACCATGGTTTTAAGGAAGTCTTTTCTTTTTCGGCTTCTTTTTTTGCTTTTTTATATTCATTTTCCATTTTCTGCTGTGCCTTTGCAGTGGCATTTTTTTTCGCCTTTTGCTGAGCGTAGTATGAATGAAAGCACACAGAAACGATCAGGATCAGAAATAGTACAATAAAAGCAAATATAAATTTTTTGTAACGAGACTTTCGAACACGATCTCTGACTTCTTTTGTTTTTATTTGTGAAAGTTTCATGATTCAAGCTCCTATCTTAATATAAATGTAATAATTGACACAAATAATTAATAACTCAACAATTATATCATAAACTTGTGGTGAAAAAAAGAACGAAATAAGATACAAAGCAAACTTCCTGACAGGATCAGCAAAATGATCATGACTGCACATTGAAGAAAAAATGTATCAGGAAGGATTGTGATTACAGGATCGAGAGCTTCATCAAAGAGCCAGTAGTCATTACGAAACATGATCTTATGAAACATAATAAATACAGCTTCCCAGTTAACAGCAGTCATGATGCCAGCGATCGTTGGAAGTAATATCGTAATGATCGAAGATATTTTTAAAAACCTGAGATCACGTTTTCGGATTTGTGTGGTAACGAGATAACAGGATAAGATTAATGTAATGATACAGGCAATCTCAATTGTATCAAAGATACGTTTTACATCTTCAAAATGAATTCGTCCTTCTCTGGACATCGGCATAGTAAGTTTTAGCTTTCCAGAATGAAAAAACTGATTATAATCGATCAATTCGTCATAATTTTTTTTAATGATATTTTTGGAAAATCCAGAAGTTTCTTCTATTTTCAAAGCGGAAATATCATGATAATATAAAGGTCGGAAGTTTAATGTTATCGTAACAGATGCACTGATGATAAAAAGTGCAAGACATAAGGAAGTCATGATATTTTTCATAAGTGTTGTCATCCTTTCTGCAAAATAATAATATCGGTTAATGATAACAATATTAACATAAAGAAAAGAATAAATTCAATAAATTTAAAAATAAGTGAAAAAGCGTAGAGATATAATAAGAAAGGAATAGATTATGAGGAAGGAACTTTGCTGTCCGCAGATCATAAAAGATGGCAGGATCATTGGATATGGAGGAGATCAGGAATGGTTCCCGGGAGATTTCCAGCGGTTAGCAGGATGTGGAAGCGTGACAGGAAGTAATATTGCAGTGATTTATGCCATGAATAAGGATGAATTCAAATCATTATATCAGCCAGAAGAAGGACAAGATGCGAAAGAACAGGAACAATATCTGAAACTGATGCAGACAATGTATCAATATATGAAGCCAGGATTTATGGGATATCCATTGATCGGAAGATTTGCAAAAGATTTTAAAAGATATGCGGCAGATAGAGGAATAGAATTTAAATCTGAACAATTATTTTTGCCAAAGAGTAAAGAGCAGGCACTGGATTTCATTTTGCCTTCATTGAAAGAGGAAAATCCAGTTGCATTTTTGATCTTAAGGCATCCGGCATATGAGCTTCGAGAAGATAACTGGCATTGGGTAACGATCACAGGGTTTGATGAAGAAAAAGAACTACTGATCTGGTCAAACTGTGGAGAACGCGAAGAAATCGACTGGAATATGTTATTTGATACAGATAAGAAATATTATGTTGGAATGGTTAAGTTTCAATGAAACAGGAGGGAAGAATATGTATGATTTTATCTTAAAGAATGGAAATGTCATTGATGTAAAGAATGAAAAGATTGACCAGGCTGATATTGCAGTGAAAGATGGAAAAATCACAGGAGTTGGTCATTTTTCAGGGGAAAATGAAATAGATTGTACAGGAAAATACATTGCACCAGGATTTATTGATGCACATGTGCATATTGAATCAAGTATGGCAACGCCAATGGAATTTTCAAAGGCGGTTATGCCGCATGGAACGACAACAGTGATCGCAGACCCACATGAGCTGGTGAATGTTAAAGGAAATGAAGCGATGGAATATATTCTTGATGCAGCAGGTGATGCTCCGCTTGGCATATATGTTATGATGCCATCTTCTATTCCGGCAACTCCATTTGAGACAAATGGAGCTGATTTCACAGCAGAAGATATGAAACAGTGGAAAGATCATCCGCTTGTACTTGGGCTTGGGGAGGTTATGTGTTACCCAGCAGTTTTAAGCAAAGAAGAACAGATCATGAAGAAGCTTGAATTATGCAAAGGAATGATCATTGACGGCCATGCACCAGGGCTTACTGGTGACGATCTCAAGGCTTATGTAGAAGCCGGAGTTATGACAGAACATGAATGTACATCGTTTGAAGAAGCGAAAGAAAAATGTCTTGCTGGAATGAAAATCCTTGTCAGAGAAGGAAGTGCAGCAAGAAATGTAGAAAATATTGTTCCAGGTCTTGTTAAAGAGCCAGAATATATTGAAAAATTTATGTTTTGTACTGACGATAAACACCTTGATACTATTGAAAATGAAGGTCATATTAGTTACAATATAAAGAAGAGTATCGAGCTTGGAATGGAACCTGTACAGGCAGTAAAGATGGCAACTTACAATGCAGCTAAGACTTATGGTTTAGATGATATTGGAACATTGGAAGAAGGTAAGGATGCAGATATTGTGATCCTTGATGCCTTAGAAGATGTAAAGATATCTTCTGTATATAAACAAGGACAGCCAGTGAACAGTGAATTCTTCTCAAAGGAAGCAAAACCAGTGAAAGAATCTATGCTTCACACAGTGGTCTTAAAAGACATTTCCAAAGATAAGATTCAGGTGAAAGCAGATGGAGAGATTCCAGTGATCGGAATGATTCCGGGACAGATCGTTACAACATTTTTGCATGAGGAAGTTCCGAATGATCATGGATGGTTCACACCAGATAGTGAATACTCCAAACTATGTGTATTTGAACGCCATCGTGGAACAGGGAATGTATCTGCAGCACCGATCAAAGGATATGGTATTACAAATGGTGCGATCGCAACATCTGTGGCACATGATTCTCATAATATCATTGCAGCAGGAGATAACGATGAAGATATCATCAAAGCAGTACAGACGATAGAAGAGATACAGGGCGGATACGCATTGGTATCTGAAGGCAAAGTTTTAGGTACACTACCGCTTACGGTTGCGGGACTTTTAAGTCAGGAACCGGCAAAAGACATCCAGAAAGGAATTGATGATCTGTTACAGAAGGCATGGAAACTTGGAATATCCAGAGATATTGATCCATTTATCACATTATCATTTATGGCTCTTCCAGTGATTCCATCATTAAGACTTACAGATCTTGGTTTAGTGGATGTAGATACATTTAAATTATTATAAGGAAAGAAGAAGGGTACAATGGCCAGAAGAAGAAAAAGAAGACGGTTGAATGTAGGAAGAATTGTGGGACTAGTAGTGATCATTGCAGTGATCGCAGTCGGAGCATTCTTTGTAACAACAAGATTAGGACGAACAAGTTATGCATCTGTTAATAAATCCATGGGAGAATACATGGTAAAGGCAAATGATAACCTACTCGGCAAAGGAACAGATAAAGAATTTAAGAAATCACTCTATGTTCCAAGAAAGATTGATAAAACGAAGAAACTGATCGCATTTACATTTGATGACGGTCCATTAAAGGGAAATACAGAACGAGTTATTGCAGCATTAGAGAAGAACGATGCAAGAGCAACATTTTTCATGTTAGGGCAGAATGCAAATTACTATCCAGAGACAGTTAAGAAAGTCTTAGAATCTGGTAATGAAGTATCAAGTCATACATGGAATCATACATACCTTCCAAAATTAAGTGCAGCACAGGTAAGAGCACAGGAAGACAAAACAGCTAATGTGATCTACAAAGCATGTGGAAGCAAACCAGTCAGTGTAAGACCTCCATACGGAGCAATTAACGAGAATGTGAAACAGGGAATTGACACGGCCTTGATTCTTTGGAGTGTTGACACATTAGACTGGAAGACAAAGAACACAGACGCAACAGTAAAGACAATCTTAAAACATGCAAAAGACGGAGATATCGTGTTAATGCATGACATTCATAAGCCAACAGTTGCGGCAGTAGAGAAAGTATTACCAATCCTTAAGAAGAAAGGATATGAAGTTTGTACAGTTTCTGAACTGTTAGAGGCAAAAGGTGTGAAAGTTCAAAAAGGCGATAAAGTCTTTAGTGCAACTGATATTATTAGAAAATAATAAGATTTAGAATCATCAAAAACACATCCAAGGAGAATACAAAATAATGGAAGAAAGATGGGACATCTACGATAAAAACAAACAACCAACCGGTCGTACAATGAAGAGAAATAACTGGACATTAAAAGACGACGAATATCATTTAACTGTTCTTGGAGTTATTAGAAGACCAGATGGAAAGTTCCTGATCACAAAGAGAGTCATGACCAAGGCATGGGCACCAGGATGGTGGGAAGTGTCTGGAGGAGCTGCACAGGCTGGAGAGGCTTCTTATGATGCAGTGCTTCGTGAAGTAAAAGAAGAAACAGGACTTGATGTCAAAGGCGCAGAAGGCGGATACATGTTTACCTATAAGAGAGAGAATCCAGGAGAGGGAGATAACTATTTTGTAGATGTTTACCGCTTTACATTGGATATTGATGACAGTGATGTAAACTTTCAGGAAGCCGAGATTGATGGGTATATGTTTGCAACAACGGATGAGATCAAAGCTTTTGCAGAAGAAGGCATTTTCTTACATTACGACAGCATAAAAAAAGTATTTGAATAAATGGAAAGAATCGACGAAAAAGATGCAAGATAAGTCCATTTGATGGCAAAGTTGTTTATCAGAGAGTGTTTAATACGATTAAATTATATGCCAAACAAAGAAGATTAATCTCCATAGTGTCAGATCAGATTCATGAAAAAGAAAAAAGCAATCAGATGTGTATGATGCACTTGTCAGCGAACGGGTATACAAGATGATATTCTGGAAAAGATTCATTATAAATAATAAGAAGAGGATGAATTATGAGTTCAATAACAAAACGCAGTAAATATGAAATTGATATGTGCAATGGGACGATCATGGACAAACTAATATCATTTTCGTTACCATTGATGTTATCAGGAATCCTGCAATTGATGTTTAATGCAGTCGATATTATCGTAATTGGAAGATTTAGTGGAAGCCAGTCATTGGCAGCAGTTGGTTCTACGACAGCCCTGATCAATATGTTTACCAATTTGTTTATTGGAATCTCATTGGGAGCAAATGTATTATCAGCGAGATTTTATGCAGCGGGTAAGGACAAAGAGATGTCAGAGACTGTACATACGGCGATCACACTTGCATTGATCAGCGGGATTATAATGGTATTTGTAGGTTTGATCTTTGCAAAACCAGTGTTAGAACTGATGGATACACCAGATGATGTAATCAATCTTTCAACACTTTATATGAGAATTTATTTTATGGGAATGCCATTTTTTATGCTTTATAATTATGGTGCATCAATCTTAAGAGCCGTTGGAGATACAAAACGTCCGTTATTTTTCCTGATCATAGCAGGAATCGCGAATGCAGGACTTAATATGTGTCTGGTGATCATTTTTCATCTTGGAGTAGCTGGAGTAGCGATCGGAACTGTGATCTCGCAGTTTATTTCAAGTGTTCTTGTATTACGCTGCCTGTATCAGTCACAGACAAGTTATCAGTTGCGATTTTCAAAATTAAAGATTAACGTAGAGTATTTAGAACAAATCTTCCAAGTAGGAATTCCAGCAGGAATCCAGAGCACAGTCATTAACTTTTCAAATGTACTGCTTCAGTCATCTGTAAACTCATTTGGTTCGATCGCAATGGCTGGATATACCGCGGCGAATAATATTTTTGGCTTCTTATATGTGACAGTCAATGCGGTAACTCAGGCATGTATGAGCTTTACAAGCCAGAATTATGGCGTTGGAAAATGGAAACGAATGGACAGAGTATTGATTGATTGTTTGATTTTATCATTTATAGCAATGATGATTCTTGGAAATAGTGCATATTTCTTTGGACCAAAACTTTTGACGATCTATACAAGCAATCCAAAGGTTATTCAGTGTGGAATGGAAATCTTATTATATACAACAGTAACCTATTTCCTATGTGGATTCATGGATCTGTTTCCAGGTGCGTTGCGTGGAATGGGGCGTTCTGGTGTGCCGATGATCCTTTCGATCATTGGAACGGTTGGAACAAGAATCGTATGGATCTTCTGGATCTTCCCAAGTCACAGGTCGTTAGATATTTTATTTATTTCATATCCGGCATCATGGATTATAACGATCATCTTACAGGTTATCTGCTATTACTTTGTGAGAAAACAATTGTACGGAAAAAAGATTGCACAAGCATAAATATCAAATAATATATAAAAATGTCGTATGTCAGTAAATTATTTTGACATACGACATTTTTGATTCATAGTTGATTTAAATAAAATCTAAGACTTGATCATTTTTTCTTTTTGTGGAGATGAACTTCAGGAATTGCTACATTATCATAAAGAATAGAATGTTCTTCTTCTTTTTCAACTTCCTGTTCATCAATTTGTTCTTCTATCTCATCAAAATCCTTTGTGTGGATCTCTGGGATAGCAACATTCTCGCTTTTCATTTTATAGTCTAGTTTTTCTCTGAGGTTTTTTTTGATCTCATCACGTTTCTTTTTTCTCTTTCCAAACATTTTCATTGACTCCCTTTAAGATTATAGAAAATTGATAAAAAATGTAATTACCAGACTGTTTAAGAAGTCTGCAAATAAACTACCGATCAAAGGCACCAGAAGGTAAGCTTTGACAGATGGAACATAACGTTCACAGATGGCCTGCATATTCGCCATGGCGTTTGGAGTGGCTCCCATTCCGAAACCACAGACACCAGAAGATAATACAGCAGCATCATAGTCTCTTCCCATGATATTAAATATTACGAAATATGTAAAGAAGAACATTAAGATTGTCTGACCTGCAAGTAATGTGATCAGTGGAAGTGCAAGGTCTGCAAGCTGCCATAATTTTAATGTGATCATGGCGATTCCCAAAAACAGGGATAAGCTGATACCACCGATGTCGTTGATCTCACCCATATAAATTGTAAATTTTCCAGAATACTCACCGATGTTACGCATACATGCAGCAGCGATCATAGCACCAATATAAATTGGGAATGTCATTCCTGTCATGGATAGGAACTTGGAAATGATCGTTCCAATACCAATAGCAATGATCAGCTGAAATACAGCAGCTGGATACATGCTGGTGTGACGTTCATGTTTCTTTTCTTCTTCTACCAAAAGGCTGTCATCTTCAGGAATAGCAGTTTTTAATAGATCTTTTTTCTCGATCAGTCGTTTGCCGACAGGTCCACCCATGATACTTCCTGCGATCAGACCGAAGGTTGCGGCAGCAGTACATAGTGTGCTTGCTCCTTTTACACCAAAGTCTTCAAGAACAGGGCCGAAAGCACCGGCAGTTCCATGACCACCGATCATAGGAATAGAACCAGTACACAGACCAACCAAAGGACTGATATGAAGTACTTTGGCAAGGCCGACTGCAAGGAAGTTCTGACTTACGATCAGAGCGATCACAAGCATAAGGAAAATGATCAAAGATTTTCCACCGCTTTTTAATACCTTTAAGTTTGCCTGAAATCCAACAGAAGTAAAGAAGAATACCATACATACTTCTTTCAAAATATCATCAAATGAAAATTCGGCGATTCCTGTTACAAAGCAGATACATGTAAAAACTGCAAAGATAACACCACCGATAACAGGTGCAGGAATGCAAAATCGTTCTAAGATTGCAATTCTGTGTTTTAAAAAGTTTCCTAACATCAAAACGACTACGGCGACCGCGATCGTCTGATACATATCTAGTTGTATTGTCATTTATTTATACCGCAGCGGATTAATTGCTTCCTTTCTCTGTATTTACCGTGATTCCATATTGTTTGTAGTAAGCAGCTGCACCATCATGGAATGGAATCGTGATTCCCTCTACAGCAGTTTTCTCATCAAGAGAAATATCTACAGGGAGTGCATACTGAATCTTCTGTTCATTTGCAAACAGAATCTTTGTGATTTGTTTAACCGTATCTTCAGACAACTTGTCACTTGCAAGAAGTACCGCTTTAACACCGACAGTTTTTACAGGCTGAGTCTGATCAGTATAAGTATTTTCAGGAATTGAGTATTCTGTGTAAAACTTATAAGACTTCTTCAGACGATCAATACCTTTCTGGTCAAGGCTGATAAGACGGATCTTACGTTGCTTTGCTAATTCGTTGATCACAGTTGTCTGTACTCCAGCGGTACAGAAAAGAGCATCAATATCACCAGAATTCAATTTCTTTGCGGCCTTTGTGTAATCAAGATTTACTTCATCAACAAGCTTTTCATTTAATCCGTAAGCACTTAAGATCTGTATAGCATTCTGTTCTGTTCCAGATTCTTCCTCACCAATACTGACTTTCTTTCCTTCCAGATCTTCAATAGAATGGATTGATGAATCAGCAGGTACGACAATCTGACACGCTTCAGTATAAAGCGAAGCAATGGCACTATATCCTTGATATTTTTTATCATTTTCAAAAATACCAGTGCGCTCATATGCATCATTGATCAAATCCATTTGGGCAACTGCCATCTGGATATAATCTTTTGACAACAGACGAAGGTTCGCCGCAGAACCAGCAGTTGTTTTTACTTCGATATTATAGTTTTTGCTTTTGGATGTGACAAGGTTTGCAAAAGTATCACCAAAAATCTGATAAGTACCACCAATACCAGCAGACCCAAAACGGATCTTCCCGGCATTAACCCCACATCCAGTCAGGCATGTGCAGATCATGACTGCAACAGCACAAAGGATTGTAAGTTTTTTCTTCAAAGTATCACCTCTTATTATTTATTTGCTCAGTGTATGTTATTATTTTAACATTAAATTACTATTTCGAAAAGATAAAAAATCTTGACTTAGAGTGTACTCCAACTTATATAATAAAAAAACGAATAAAAATCAGATAAGGAGAAAGAGCATGTATATTGAAAATATCAATGGACCAGAAGATGTCAAAAAATTATCCGATGAGCAGTTAAATGTCCTTGCCGAAGAGATTCGTAAGGCGTTATTAGAAAAATTAAGTAAGCATGGAGGCCACTTTGGGCCAAACTTTGGTATGGTAGAAGCAACGATCGCTATGCATTATGTATTTGAATCACCAAAAGATAAGATCGTATATGACGTTTCTCATCAGTCTTACCCACACAAGATGTTAACTGGTCGTAAAGATGCATTCTTATACGAAGAACATTATGATGATGTATCAGGATACAGTAATCCAGGAGAAAGTGAACATGATCATTTTACGATCGGCCATACATCAACTTCTGTAAGTCTTGCATTAGGACTTGCCAAAGCAAGAGATTTAAAAGAAGAAGATGAAAATGTGATCGCAGTGATCGGTGATGGATCTTTAAGTGGAGGGGAAGCTTTAGAAGGACTTGATTACGCAGCAGAATTAGGTGGAAATCTAATTATCATAGTCAATGACAATGATATGTCGATCGCAGAAAACCATGGTGGATTATATGAAAATTTAAAAGAACTTCGTGAAACAAATGGGGAAGCAGAATGCAATCTTTTCAAAGCCATGGGATTAGATTACATTTATGTCAAAGAAGGAAATAAAATTGCTGATCTGATCAAAGCATTCAAACAGGTCAAAGATACAAAAAAAGCAGTCGTCGTTCATATTAATACGCAAAAAGGAAAAGGATATAAATTAGCCGAAGAACATAAAGAAGACTGGCATTACTGTGCTCCATTTGATGTGGAAACAGGAAAACCTTTATATTCATTTGAAGGAGAAGATTTCTCAAGTGTAACAGCAGATTATCTCTTAAAGAAAATGAGAGAAGACAAAAAGGTAGTAGCCATCACATCAGCAACACCAACCGTTATGGGATTCACAGAAGACAAACGTAAGGAAGCTGGAAAACAGTTTATTGATGTTGGAATCGCAGAAGAAACAGCAATGGCAATGGCAGCCGGAATCGCAGCAGGTGGTGGGAAACCAGTTTATGGAGTATATTCAACATTCGTACAGAGAACATATGACCAGATCACACAGGATCTCTGCATTGACAGCAATCCAGCAACGATCGTTACATTCTGGGGATCCGTATATGGAATGAATGATATAACACATCTTGGATTACAGGATATTCCAATGATGAGCAATATTCCGAATCTGGTATATCTTGCCCCAACAACCAAAGAAGAATATCTGGCAATGTTAGACTGGAGTATCGATCAGGACCAGTATCCAGTAGCGATCAAACTGCCAGGAGGGGAAATGATCTCAGATGGCAAAGAAGTAACAAAAGATTTCAGCCAGTTAAATAAATATGAAGTAACACAAAAAGGAAGCAAAGTTGCGATCATCGGACTTGGAACATTCTACAACATGGGATGTGAAGTTGCGAAAGCAGTAGAAGAAAAGACAGGAACAAAAGCAACTGTGATCAATCCATATTATATTACAGGAATTGATGAAGCATTATTAGAAGGTCTTAAGAAAGATCATGATGTAGTGATCACATTAGAAGATGGATTCTTAGAAGGTGGATTTGGCGAGAAGATTGCAAGATTTTATGGTAATTCTGATATGAAAGTATTGAATTATGGAGTTAAGAAAGAATTGCTAGATCGCTATGATGTGAAGGAATTGCTTAAGAAGAATCGATTGACAGTTGAGCAGATCGTAGAAGATCTGTAAGATTTAAATAGTATAAAAAAGAATCCTAAAAATAACAGGATTCTTTTTTTATTACAAATATAAATCTGGACGGTGGAGCGTGTTAAGTGAAAAATTTAAAAAAGAGAAAAATTGAGTGATTTTTTAGGGCTGACAGATGTTTCATTCTGTCTAAAATGTAGTAACAAACTAAAAAACGCCGCACGTCCAGACAAGATTGCCCAGACGGCCGGCGATTAATGATCATACTCCCATGTGGTTGATTCCACGTGCTCCGTCAGTCATATGACCTCATGGGTATTAGGTTACTATAACTGATAAGATTCGTCAAGCCAGAATTTTAAGAAAATACAAATATTTTTGTATGAAATTTCAGACAATTATAAAATGATGATGAATAAAAACAAGTAAGTAGGGCATCCTTTGAGCATGAACAAAAAAAACATGATCAGAGGATGTCTTTTCTTTATCATAATTGCTGGAAGCATCATGATATGGCAAAGATATACTTTTCATAAAATACAACAAAACAAAATACAGCAAAATTTAAAAAATAATCTGATCCGTTTCCATGTCAGAGCAAACAGTGACAGCAGCTTTGATCAGGCGTGTAAATTAAAAGTAAGAGATGCTGTGATCAGCAAAGTCAGTCAGATGATGGATAAGGCAGATACAAAAGAGGAAGCATTTGACATCCTAAAAAAACAAAAAGATAGTATAAAAAATACGGCACAGGAAATATTAAAGAAAGAGGGAGTTATACAAAAGGTAAAAGTACATTTTGTACAGGAAAAATTCCCAGAGAAAACTTACGGACAATATACATTTCCAGAAGGAATCTACGATGCATTAAGAATTGATCTTGGAGAGGCAAAAGGACATAACTGGTGGTGTGTCATGTTTCCAGATCTATGCGTAACAAAAGATGACAAAGTAAGAATTAACAATACGGCAAGAAAAAAGATGGAGAAACTTTTAGGAAAAAAAGCAGTTGAGAAAATTACAAAAGATAAATATCTTGGATGGTTGTTTAAAGCATAAGAAAAATGGAGCGGTCAAATTGTACCGCTCCATCTTAAAGTTACGTATTCTATGCTAATGGTTTCTTTGCAGAGACAAGAAGTAAACGTTTCTTCTTATATACTCTGAATTTTGTAAGTCCTGCATTCTTAAAATATCCTAAAGTCTCATATGTAGAATGTCTGCGGTTGTCGCCGGCAGTTAAATAGGATGGAATATTAGAAACAATTCGCAGAGCATCAGGCAGAGCAGACTCACCAATATAAAGTCTTCCACCAGGAATTAAAACACGAAAAGCTTCATTAACAAACTTCTGTGGATCTTTGAATGTATGGAAATCATCACAAACGGTGATCACACGGAAACTATTGTCATCGAAAGAAAGGAAATCACTGTAGCTTGTCTCAAAATGAAGGTCTGGCCAGTTTGACCTTGCCTCAAGAATCTTATCTTCAGATTCATCAATTCCATATCCTTCAACATCTTTCCAACGAGTCAGTTCATGTAAAAAAGTACCATCACCGCAACCGACATCTAATATATTGTCTGCATCTCTGATACAGATCTTCTTGATCATTTCATCCCGTAAAGCATCTCTCATAAGAAACTCCTTTCGTATGCCTTGTGGTTTATATGGCATCTCCCTGTTACTCTTAATAATACCAGAAAATGGTATCTTTGGAAAGGGGAGCACTAAGGAGTGATTATAGCATAGATACAGAATTTGTCAAATTGTGATTTAAATTCTTCCTTCCTTAAACTCACGCATCATCTCATTTGTCAGACTAAAATCATTTGGTTGTAATTCGATCTCATCTCGTGTTTTCCATTCTGCAAGTTTCAATTCAGAAGCATCCATATGAATGCCGGTATCACCATCAACTTCACAGTAGAATCCAGCAAGCAGATCATCAACAACACCCCAAGGCTGGGATTTGTAATACTGAATATTTTTTACACGAAGTCCAGCTTCTTCCATAACTTCACGTGAGACTGTCTCTTCCAGAGTTTCCCCGATCTCTGTAAATCCGGCGATTAGGGCGAATGGAGTAAATCCCTTGCGGTATTTGGTAAGAAGAAGTTTATCACCATTTTTAACTCCGACAATGACTGCAGGTACGATTCTTGGATAGATCAGATGGCCACAGGAAGGACATTTTAAGGCACGTTCTGTAGAAGAATGGACAGTTTCATGACCACAGCAGCCACAGAAACGATTGGTACGGTACCAGTTATAAAGATGCAGACCTGTGATCGCAGCAAAAGTACGGTATTTTGGACCGATCTGCTGATTGCGGAGATCACGTACCGTACAGAAGTTATAACCTTCAGGAATCTCTTCAGGATCTTTATTTAATAAGAAGTAATCATCATCGTCAACAGAAAAAAGATAAGTAAGAGTATCTTCTGTAACATGAGCATCATTTACAAAATCACTTAGGCGGGGAAAAGATAAAAATAAATCCTCTTCATTTAAAAGAGTAGGCCTTGCAAGTTTTCTGCCATCTCCAGTATGGATCATTTCATCAGGCAAAAAGAGATTCTCCTGCCCCATTTCTTCCAGATCAGATTTCTTTAATAAACGATGAAGAAGGCCATCCTTTGTGAAATATAAAATGATACTGTCAGCATCAGGTTTTTTGGCTGGATCGTAGTGATTGTCTAATTTATGAGGGTAAATATCTTGAATCATAGTTGGTTGTTCTATTCCTTTCTATATATAGTAAATAAAAACAATATTATCATATCAGAATCATGTAAAAAATCCTAGATAAAAACTAAGTAAAGACAAAACGAAACAGAAGTGATATACTATCTAAGTAAGTGAAAGATATATACAATTAAAGGTAGGATCACATATGAGTAAGTTATGTAGTTGTATTGTTCCATGTTTTAATGAAGAGGAAGTAATTCCGCTTTATTATGAGGAGATGCAGAAAGTAAGGAAACAAGAAGAAGGGAAAATTGACTTTGAGATTATCTTTATCGATGATGGAAGTAAAGATAAGACATTAGAAGTTATAAAGAAATTAAGCGAACAGGATGAATGTATTCATTATGTATCATTTTCCAGGAACTTCGGAAAAGAAGCTGCGATGTATGCAGGATTTGAACATGCCAATGGTGAATATGTTGTGACAATGGATGTTGATCTTCAAGATCCGCCACATTTAATTCCAGAGATGATCCGAAGCATCGAGGAAGAAGGATATGATAGTGTGGCAACAAGACGTGTTACAAGAAAGGGAGAACCACCGATCCGCTCATTTTTCGCAAGACGTTTTTATGGATTGATCAATAAGATCTCTGATGCTGATATCGTAGATGGAGCCAGAGATTTTCGTATGATGAAGAGAGATATGGTTAACGCAATCCTTTCCATGCCAGAATATAACCGATTTACAAAAGGTATCTTTGGATGGGTAGGATTTAAAACAAAATGGATTGAATTTGAGAATGTAGAACGTGCAGCAGGAGAGACAAAGTGGTCATTCTGGAAATTATTCCGATATGCATTAGAAGGAATCATTGCATTCTCCACAGTGCCGCTTACGATCGTATCACTGATCGGAGTGATCGTTTGTATCATCGCATTTTTATTCCTGTTGTTTGTTGTCATAAGAGCAGCAATATTTGGAGATCCGGTCGCAGGATGGCCGTCATTGATCTGTGTTATCAGTTTCTTAAGTGGAATTCAGTTACTTGGAATCGGAGTTGTAGGAATGTATTTGTCTAAGACATATTTAGAGACAAAGAAACGTCCGATCTACATTAAAAAAGAAAGTAAATAAGATACGAAATATTCTTCTTTTATGAGATATATATAAAGGAAGAATATTTTTTTTCTCTTTTTAGCAAAAAATGACCAATTGTACAAAAAATAAAAATGACCAACGTTCAATAAATAGTTGACTTTTATCAAGAAAGTGCATATAATAACGAATGATTTAAGGAGAAGAAACCTCTTTGATAGTAACAATAATGCAAGGAAGGAGCAGCTGTGATCATGTTAAAAAGAGAATGGCAGAAAATTTTAAAGAACCCCTAGATGATTATCATTTTGATCGCGATCATTACGATTCCTGCAATTTATACATCTGTATTCCTTGGATCTATGTGGGATCCATACGGAGATGCAGACGAATTACCAGTAGCAGTGGTAAATCACGATAAGAAGGTAAAATACGAGGGTAAGACATTACAAGTTGGTGATGATCTGGTGAAGAATCTGAAAGATTCAGGATCACTTGATTTTCGTTTTGTAAGTGATAAGAAAGCAAAAGAAGGATTAGAGAGTGGAGAATATTATATGATCATTTCCATTCCAGAAGACTTCTCAAAGAATGCAACAACATTAATGGATAAGAATCCAAAACAGATGAAACTGATATACAAGACAAATCCAGGTACAAACTATGTAGCATCCAAGATGGATGATAGTGCTATGGCGAAGATTGAAAAGTCAGTCAGAGAAAAAGTAACAGAAACTTATGTAAAAACAGTATTTGCTCAGATCAAAACTGCAGGCTCTGGGTTCCAGAAAGCAGCCGATGGATCAGGAAAGATTGAAAGTGGAGCGAAGAAACTGAAAGCTGGAAATGACACAATTGAGCAGAATTTAAACAAACTCGCATCCAGCACATTAACATTCCAGAATGGAGCTAAATCACTTTCTGTAGGATTAAAAGCATATACAGATGGTGTGGCCAAAGTTGACAGCGGAGCAAAATCATTAAAATCTGGAACAAAGACATTAAAAGACGGAGTTGCACAGCTTTCAAGCGGGGCAACACAGTTATCAACTGGTTCTAAATCATTAAAGATTGGAATCGCAAAGTATACAAACGGTGTTAGCACAGCACAGGCTGGAAGCAAACAGCTTGTTGCTAAAAATACAGCATTAACATCAGGAGTAGACCAGTTATCAGAGGGAATTAAAAGTGGAACTGCACAGTTAAAAGAAGGAACAGGATCTTTAACAACTGGAATTGATGGAGTATTAAAGGCAGCGAAACAGTCTTCAGACCTGATTGGAGAACAACTTCCAGAATCAACCGATATTCAGCAGTTAAGTGCTGGAATGACTCAGTTAAATGCTGGTATTCAGAAATTAAATCAATCATTGAATGGAAGTGCAGCAACAACACAGTCAACAAAAACTACAACAACAACAGTAGACAATACAGACAGTAAAAAAGCGGCAGAAAGTGCAGCAGCTGTAAAAGAAAAAGTTAACACATTACAGAGTAAAGTAAGTAAATTAAAAAATTCTTCTGCATTAAGCAAGTTATCCGATGAAGAAAAGGAACAGCTTTTATCAGAGATTGGTGAAGTTGAAAGTGCAGCATCTGATGTAGAAGAAGATGTAGATGAAACATATACAAATGCACAGAAAGCATCTCAGGAAAAAGCAACTACAACAACAAAAGTAAGTACACAGTCTGCTTCTTCAGATGAAACATTAGCCGCAGTAAAACAACAGGTATCAGCGTTAGCATCAAGTTCTGAAAAAGTATTGCCAAAAGGTTCACAGGCAGTAACTTCAATGTATTCAGGATTAGAAACTGTGAAAACAGGATTAGACAAGCATGGAAAAACTCCAGAAACAATGGGAATGATACAGGCATTGACAGCGTTAAAGAGTGGTTCTTCACAGGTAGATACAGGAATTTCAACATTAGAATCTGGACTTAGTACAGGTACAGGACAATTAAAGATTGGAATTGCAAATTACACAGCAGGCGTAAGCAGCTTAAATACAGGACTTACAACATTAAAGAATAATTCCAAAGCATTAAACAGCTCAACAATGGAATCAACCAAGTAAGCTCAAATCTTCCAACATTTATGTCAGGAACAACACAGCTTTATAATGGAACAAAAACATTGAAAAAAGGAACAGCAACTTTAGTTGCAAACAACAATACATTAAACAGCGGAGCCGGACAGTTAGCATCTGGAGCCGGACAGATCGCAGATGGATCAAGCAAACTTGCAGCAGGATCTACAACTTTAGGAAATGGGATCGGAACTTTACAAAGTGGAAGTAAGACATTAAAAGATTCCTTACAGAAGGGAGCAGATCAGGTTAATAGTATTAAAGCTACAAACAAGACAAGCAAGATGTTTGCAGTACCAGTCAAAGCTAAGAATGTAGAATACTCACATGTTGACAACAATGGGCACGCAATGGCACCTTACATGATGTCTGTTGGATTATTCGTAGCATGTATGGCATTTACATTAATGTATCCTTTGATGGAGAAAAACGAAGAAGTTAAGAGTGGACTACAGTGGTGGTTAAGCAAAGTCACAGTTATGGCAGCAGTGTCAATTGTTCAGGCAGTGATCATGGTAGCAGTTCTGATGGGGATCAATGGACTGGAACCACATTATGTAGGAAAGACATTTGGAATGGCAGTTTTAGCATCTATGGCATTTATGTCATTGATCTGCTTTGGAGAAATGTTATTAAATCGTGTCGGAAGTTTCGTCATGTTAGTATTCATGGTTGTACAGTTAGGTGCAGCAGGAGGAACCTATCCACTGGATATGGCACCACACTTCTACACAGTATTACACAAATATATGCCATTCAGCTACACAGTACACGCATTTCGTCATACACTATCCATGGATGGACAGATCGGACAGGATGTCGCAGTATTCGTTGGAATCTTAGTTGTGTCTACATTAGCAACAATCATCTTCTACCGTTTCAGAATGAAGAAACAGGTTGGAGGAACATTAGAACCTAATGGAGCACCACAACATTAAAAAAAGTGAGCAGTTAGCGTTATTAAGTCTTAGTGATGTGACAATGACAGAAGGAGAAAGTAAGACACAGAATATTACCCCAATTATCGCAGGTAAAGCAGCAGGAACAACGAAAGTATTTATTTACAATAGCGATAAGGAATCTGCAAGAACTATCACGATCAAGATTAAATAATCAAAAATAAATAAGTTATTAGGTTATTAGGAAAAGGACAGCGATCAATGTGATCAGCAGTCCTTTTCCTTTTTGTTGATATATGTTTAATATTTTCATATTACGCATTTCCAATAATTGAAAGGCAAAAAAAGAAATGCTATACTGATTTTAAAAGAATTAAAAATATATAAGGGGGACAAACTAGATGTCAATGCCAGAGAACATTGAGAATACAGAGGAATTAGTTAATACAATAAAAGGTCAGATCGCAGACAAAGAAAAAGAAATACAGGAGAATTTTACAAAACTTGGAGAAGTATATTATGTAAAATACGCAAAAAATCCAGATGGAGATTTTTCTGAACTATGTCAGGAAATTGAAAACCAGTATCAGGAGATTAATCAGATGGAACAACAGATTCTTGATCTGACATTAGAAGACCCAAAAATCTGTCCACAGTGCGGAACAAAGAACGCAAAAGACAGTCTGTTTTGTGGAGAATGTGGATGTAAATTACCAGAAGAAAAGGAAGAACAAGAAGAGAATATCTGTCCAAATTGCGGTGGTACGTTAAGAGAAGGAGATAGATTCTGTAGAAGCTGCGGTGCTAAAGTAGTAGTAGAAGAACAGGAAATACAGCCAGCACAACCAGAACCAAGACATTGCAAAAACTGCGGAGCACTTTTAGAAGAAGATGCGATATTCTGTATTTACTGTGGAACGAAAAATAATTAAGGAGGACAGAGATGTATTGCAAGAAGTGTGGAACCAAAAATAAAGATGATGCAAGATTCTGTGCAAACTGTGGAGAGAAACTGGTAATACCGTCACAGCAACAGGCAAAACAGCAGCCAGCACAACCCAAACAGCAGATCTACACAGAACCTCAAAATGAACCAAAACGATCATCAAAAAGCTGGATCATTGCTTTCGCATGCGTGATCGTTGTCGTTGTTGTAATATTTGGATTCCAATATTTTAAATCAGAAGACAAAAAAGAAGCTACAGCAACAACCGAGAACAAAACATCAGCAAAAACAACGGAAAAGAAAGCAACAAAAAATAACGCAGGAGAAGATGTAGCCGATGCCAAGGATAGCACAGAGAAATCACAAGTATTATCCTACACAGACAACGAAGACATGGATTTATCCGCATGCACAGACAGCGATGATTATCAGTATGTAAGCAGCGAGGACAACTCATTTGAATTCGCCTATCCAAAATACCTGTTTAACCGCAGTTATGTAAATAAAACAGGAAATCAATACACATTAGAATACGCAAACAGTGATAAAGCCGATGATTACGAGATCAAAGCAGTTATTTCATCACAAAAAGCAGGATTAGGAAATGCAGTAAAAAGCGTTCAGAAATTATACAAACAAAAGAAAAAATCCATAAAGAACGTCACATACGCATACCCACAAGGCGGCAAAACACCAAAACTATATCAAGGTAAATCAAGCATGATCGTCATGGGATATTTAGACAGCGACAAAACAAAATGTGAATATGTACTGCTCACAAGCGATGGAAAAAAAGACTACATGATGCAGATCAATTTCTTTGATTCAGATTATAAAGATGAATATAAAGAGATCAATTATGTAGTGGATTGTATGTATCGTGGATGCTCATTTACGAATTCTACATATCAGATGAGAACATTTGATCAGTTTAGGGAAGACGATATGGGAGTTAAGAAGTAAAAAATCTGTTTTGCGATTGTAGGCTTTCGTATATGTGACGGACATAAGATTAAAGGAACTTATGAACACCGATTTGATGAATATTCCACCAATAATTTCCGTCATCAACCACAAATTAAAATTTCTCCATCTGCTTCAATTCCGGCAACACAGTACAAAGCATCGTAACAAAGCAAAGCCCTCCACCGATCACATTAGAAACAGGCTCTGCCAAAAACACTCCAGAAGTTCCCATATGTAACACATAAGGCATAAAATAAGTCAAGGGAACAACAATAATTACCTTACGAAGCAATGAGAAAAAGATGGCATGTTTCTTCTTATTTAATGATTTAAACACCGTCTGTCCAATATACTGCAGATCCATAAAGATAAATGCAGCAAAATACTGATTCAATGCAGGAATGGAATCTTTCACAAGTGCAGCATCGGAGCTGAATACACGGATCAATGCACCAGGAGCTAAAATGATGACACTCCACATAACGGCTGTATAGCATAAAATCATAGAGCCTATAATGATCATTGCTTTCCGTACTCTGGCTGGGCGTCTGGCACCATAGTTGTAGCTTAGAATTGGAGATCCACCCTCGTTCATAGCGTAGATCGGTGTTTCTACCAACTGTCTTACACTGGAGATGATTGTCATAACAGAAATATAAATATCTCCTCCAGTGACAGAAAGTACATTGTTGCAGACAATACTTACCAGACTGTTTGTTAACTGCATGATGAAACCAGCAGTTCCAAGACTGATGATATTTTTGGCGTAACCGATACTCTCTGAAAATTCATGTTTCTTAAGAAAACGTACTTTTAATTCTGCTTTTTTTGTAAGAAAGAATAACACAAAAGAAGCAGACAGACATTGAGAGATCACAGTAGCGATCGCAGCACCTCGTACACCCAGTCCAAATACAAAAATAAACAATGGATCGAGCAGCAGATTGGCAACGGCACCGATCGCAACGGAAAGCATACCAGTTGTTGAATAACCCTGAGCATTAATAAACGGATTCATTCCAATCGCGATCATCGATGGCAGTGTACCGATCAGATAGATCATCATATAAGGAAAAGCATACACGAGAGCATCACGGGAAGCTCCGAATAATATTAAAAGTGGGCGTGCAAAGAAAAGCCCGATCATCATCAATACGACAGCACTAAAACAAACCATGGTAAATGAAGTATTCATGATATGAACAGCCTGCTTATTTTTCTTTTGACCTCTACTGATAGAAAATAACGGAGCACCACCGCTTCCAAACAGGTTGGCGAAAGCAGTGATAATTACAACCACCGGAAAACAAAGTCCAACAGCACCAAGGGCAGCAGTTCCGACATGTGGGATTCGTGCGATATAGATACGATCGACGATGTTATATAATAAGTTTAAAATCTGAGCAACAAGCATAGGGAGTGCTGCCGCAAAGATATTCTTAGTGACTGATCCATTTTCAAAATCAATTCGTTTCATTTTTTTGATCATCTCTTTCTATTTCGTTATGATTTTAGTATAATACGACTTGATTTATACGTAAAATAAAGATCAAGGTAACTAAACACAGAGATTAGTTACCTTGATGAAAAGATTGATTATTTCATATTTTTATAAATGTCATAAATATCTTCGTTATCTTGCTGTAAATGTTCCTTTACGCAGTCATATAATAATTGAATGCTTTCAGGGGTTTCCTCAAGTTCATCTGCAATTCGAATCAAATTTTTTGATTTTGTTTGATTCATGAGTTTCTCCTTTCATTGTATATTGAAATGCGGTTTACATCAAGTATTAATATAGAAAACTTGATGTAAAATCTAAGAAATGAAATATTTATAGAGAACAGATTGAGATGTGATCATAGAAAAATAGGAGATTCATATGTCTGTAAAATATTTACATGGAATATATTAACAAAAATAAATATAAATGTCAAATAAAGGACAAAAAATATTAAATATGAATATGTTAAACTGCTTTTAAAGAATATCATTGTAGATGATCAATGGATATTGGGATGAATTTACCGGATTTATGAGAGGTTTATTTAATGCAACATTTAAAACAAATCCATATCTTGAACGAGCTATCATGACGGGAATCACACGAGTATCAAAAGAATCATGATGCCAAGACAGAAAAATAACCGCCAAAAATTAATAATGATAAACTTTCCTTCGGCTCCGCAAAAAATAAACCGTAACAATTAAAGTCAACATCTCCGCTATAACAACTCCCATCCAAATTCCATTCAATCCAAGTATAAGTGGCAGCAGCAGAATACATCCAATCTGAAACAACAAAGTTCGAAGAAAAGCAATGATCCCAGAAACAATTCCATTATTTAAAGCCGTAAAGAAAGAAGAAGCCCAGATATTAAATCCATTGATCAAGAATACGAGAGCATACAATCTAAATCCATGTAATGTCATAGCAAATAGATCCGCATCATATCCAACAAAGATATTAATTAACGGATGAGCAAAAAACTCAGAGATCAAAGTCAGGAAAACTCCAGTTCCGGCAATTAATGATAAACTTTTCTTCAACATATTTTTCAATTCCGAATGATTTCCAGCTCCATAATTATAACTGGTGATCGGTGCGCTTCCCATGGAATATCCAAGGAAGATTGCAGCAAAGATAAAGTTCGCATACATAATAACTCCATAAGCAGCAACACCATCCGCACCGGCAAGTCGCATTAACTGTGTATTATAAAGCATATTTATAACAGAAGAAGAGGCATTTGTCATAAACTCTGAAGAACCATTTAAGCAAGTCTTTAATAAAATATCTTTTCTCCAGACAGGTTTCACAAGGCGAAGACGGCTGCTGTTATGTTTGCGGGCAAAATAGATTAATGGCACAAGTCCGCCAACATATTCACCCATTGCAGTTGCAACCGCAGCACCAGCAACACCATAATGCATAACTCCGATAAAAAGATAGTCAAATACAATATTAATCACACCAGAGATCAAAGACATGCGAAGACTGTAAGAAGGTTTCTCAGCAGTAATAAAGAAGTTATAAAAGATTGTCTGCATCATAAACATCGGCTGTGATACAAACATGATACGGCCATAAGTTGCTGCATATTCAAGCAACTGTCCACGAGCACCAAGCACCATACAGATCTGACGGATAAATATAAACCCAAAGACAGATAAGATCGTAGCTCCGATCAAGGCAGTAAAGATCAGCATAGAAAAATATTCATTTGCTTTTTCTTTTTTGCCCTCACCAAGCGTTTTTGCAACGATCGCACTTCCACCAGAACCGATCATAAATCCGATCGCCCCGACACCCATTGCAACAGGCAAGATCAGATTGACTGCGGCGAAAGCAGTTTTCCCAGCGAAATTGGAAATAAATAATCCATCAATGATACTATACATTGAAGTACAGATCATCATAATGATCGATGGAAATACAAAACGAATCAGACGTTTGTAAGTAAAATGATCCGATAACTGAATCTTCATGATAAACTAAATCTCCTTTTCCTCTAAGATATATTGTTTCATATTTTCCTTTAAAATCTGGATATATTTTCTTGTAAGAGAAAGCAATAGCTCACACTCGGAAGGTTCCATTTCTGCAAATGTTGCATTTTCCATGTCAAAGACAGGGCCAATATGTTCTTCAGAAAATTTTCGTCCAAACTCTGTAAAGAATAAATGAATATCTCTTCCAGCTCCTGATCTGCGGGTTAAAAATCCTTTATTTTCTAGAGACTTCACAGAAGAATTTATCGTTTGTTTTGAGATAGAGTAAAGTTTGCAGATATCTTTCTGAGAACATCCATCTCCAAGTTCTAACAGACAATATAAAATGAGAAATGCGGAATCTGTAAGATGCATGGAAAGAGCAATTTCATGGTAGACATCATCGATCATCTTATAGAGAGAATCAAATTCTTTTAAGGCACGATTTTGTTTTGATTTCATAGTAATTTCCTTTCTTGAAATATAGTAATAATATATAGTCCGAAATCAGACTAGAAAATTATAATAATTATAGTCCGAAATCAGACTTGTGTCAATTGCTATTTCACGGAAAATCACTTTACGAGGTCAATTGAATCGGTTAAAATAAAGAGTCAGAGAATAATATATAACCTAAGAAAGAAGTTAGATCAAAGAAGGAAGTTACATATGAAATTTGCCTACGATATTCCAGATTCATTCTGGAGTTTATTTCGTTCGATGAACAGGGAACTTTACATGGAAGCTCTGCTAAAGATCAACGAAGAATATGAATATAACAATTATTATTTAAGTAAAGAAGTATGCCTTCAGGTACTAGAAGACTGGAACGAAAGCCAGCGGATCTGGTTATCGCCTGAAGAATTTGAATCAGAAACTGATGCAAGCCAGACACCGCCAAACAGGATCTTAAACTGGCTGATCAAAACTGGCTGGTTAAAGAGGATTGAGGATTTCTCAACATTAACGACCAATATCATTATTCCAGATTATGCAGCGGTATTTTTAACAGCATTTGAGGAACTGGTCAATCCATCAACAGATGACACAGAAATCTACATCCAGAATGTATACGCGACATTGTTTTCATTCTGGCATGATAAGAAGATGAACTTAGCCATGTTAAAAACAGCATTAGTTAACACAAAGAAATTAAATAAAGCCCTGCAGGATATGCTTCACAACATGGATCATTTCTTTAGCCGACTGCTAAAACAGAAATCATATGAAGAAGTGTTGGCAGAACATTTGGAAGGATATGTCGAAGAGATTGTCGAGAAGAAATACCATATTTTAAAGACAAATGATAACTTCTATCTATATAAAAACGACATCAAGAAATGTTTAAGAGAAATGCGAGAAGACATTCTATGGATGGAGCAGGTACAGAAGAAAGCAGACAAAGAAAAAGGTGAAGATGTCCTAAGCATCATCAATGCGATCGAGCGTGGATTTGATGATATTGAACATCGAATTTCCAACATGGATAAAGAACATTCCAAATATATCAGGGCAACGGTAACCCGTATGAATTACATGTTAAATGGAGAATCCGACACACGAGGTCTAATGATCCAGTTATTAAAGACGATCGGTGATTCGAAGGACAGCGAGGAAAAGATTGAGAAAGTCGGTCAGAGCATGAACTTATCTCATTTCGAAGTGCTTTCAGAGAAGTCTTTATATAAGAAGAGAAAACGAAGAGACTTTGCAAGTCAGGTAGAGGAAGAACAGCAGCAGGAAGAATTATCAAGAGAAGATGTGCTAAGACTTAACAAGATTCATACGAGATTCAGTCAGGAAGAGATCGAAGATTTTGTGGAATCTTATATGGAAGATGACCATATGGAAGTGAAAGACATCGATATTACCGATGAAGAAGCATTTGAGAAACTGATTCTTGCTTATGATTACAGCACAAGAAGAAACAGCAAATATAAAGTGATTGAGAGAGAAGATGAGTTGATCGATAATGGAAGTTATCGTTACCCGGCATTAACATTTGTAAGGAGGGAACCAAAATCATGATTCCATACTATGATGAATTAAATGATGAAGAAAAAGATGCGGTGACCAAAGTCATCCGTACTCTTTTGAGACAGACATTTATATTAGAAAGAAAATACGATAAAAAAAGTGGAAGACTTACATACAACAAAGAATTTAGGACAGTCGATCTGCATCAGGAGTTTTTAAGAGAATACTTTAAGATTTCAGGAATTACATTAAGAGAAAATCTGCATCTTGGAGTCTTTTATATTGAAGGTGAAACCGTGATCGGAGAAAAGATTTCCAGATTATCAACCATTTATCTTTTGATCTTAAAATTATTGTACGATGAACATATGGCAGAGGCATCATCAAATACAAGTGTGTATACATCCTTAGGAGAAATCCATGAGAAGATCAACGATTTTCATTTAATGAACACACTTCCATCGATTACAGAGATGCGACGTTCCATTGCATTATTAAAGAGATATCAGATTATCGAACCTCTCGATGTGTTAGAAGAATTAAACGAAGAAACAAGAATGATGATCTATCCATGCGTGAATGTTGTGTTACTAGGCGATGATATCCGCAGATTGATCGAAAGTTTCAGTAAGGAGGGAATAGACAGTGAGTTCAGTGAAGACGAATCAGCCGTTTTTGGCACTATCGAAGATATGCCTGAATAACTGGCATTATATAGATCAGAAAGTATTAACATTTAATAACGGAATCAACTTTTTTACCGGACATTCCGGAAGTGGAAAATCAACTGTGATCGATGCGATGCAGATCGTGTTATATGCAAATACAGATGGCCGTGGATTCTTTAACAAAGCGGCAGCAGATGATTCCGACCGAAATCTGATCGAGTATTTAAGAGGAATGGTTGCGGTTGGAGAGAAAGACGAAGTTACTTATTTAAGAAATAAAAACTTCTCCACAACGATTGTGCTTGAGTTTATTCAGACAGAATCAGAGGAAAAAGAATGTTTAGGAGTTGTATTTGACGTAGATACAGCAAGAAATGATACATCCCGATTATTTTTCTGGCATAAAGGTGGTATTTTAGAAAATCATTATCGTACTGAAGAACATGCAATGACGATTTCTGAACTTCGCAAATATATGCAGAAGAATTTCAAAAAAGAAGATTTCTATTTTGGAACAAGTAACGAGAGATTCCGAAAACAGATGTATGATATTTATCTTGGCGGTCTTGATATGGAGAAATTCCCAAGATTGTTTAAACGTGCAATCCCATTTAAAATGAACATCAAACTCGAAGATTTTGTGAAAGAATATATTTGCATGGAGCAGGACATTCATATTGAAGACATGCAGGAAAGTGTCATGCAGTATGGAAGAATGCGCCAGAGGATCGAAGATACATTAAAAGAAGCAAAGAGTTTAGAAGAAATCAAAGACAGTTTTGATAAATTTAAGATCAAAAAAGAAGAACAGGATTACTGCCAGTACCGCATGAATAAACTGGATGTTTTAAAATTAAAATCAGACATTCATTTATTACAGAAAAAGATTGAAGATGGGGAAAAGGAATTAAAGACAGAGGAAGAAAATGAGACGGTCCTCGAGAAGAAATTGGAACAACTTTCCAAAGAATACGATGCATTGGTAGCACAGATCGCAGGAAGTGGATATGATCAGATCACAACGAGAAAGAAAGACGTTCAGGAATTATTAGGACAGCTAAATCATTCTGTACAGCGTTGGGAACAGACATCAAAAAGCTTAAAAAAATGGTGCGAGCTTGATATCACACCAAATCAGGCAATCTGGGATATTGAGAAATTTGAACAGGGAAATATCACAGAAGATGATTTGAATCGCTTGAAACATACATTGGATATCTTGAGAAAAGAAACCGAAGAAGAACGACAGGATAATACATCCACATTAAGAGCTTTAAAGAAACAGGAGAAATCCATTTCAGATGAGTTGAAAGAACTGAAAAAGGGTAACAAAGCATATCCAAAAGAAGTTCTCGATGCAAGATATGAATTACAGACGAAATTAAGTGAAAAACGAGGGAATTTTGTAAAAGTAAATGTACTTGCTGACCTTCTTGATATGAAAGATGAGACATGGCATAAAGCAGTCGAAGGTTATTTAGGATCCAATAAACTGACATTGATCGTGGAACCGAAATACGTTAAAGATGCCATGGAAATCTATCGTGATATGGATCAGAAGAAATACTGGAGGATTTCGATTGCAGATACGCAGAAGATTAACAAGCAGGATATCAAAGTTGAGGAAAATGCGTTATCAGAAGAAGTTCTTGCAGAAGAATCTTATGTGAAAAAGTTGATAGAATCATTAATGGGAAGAGTGATCAAATGTGAAACGATCGATGAGTTAAGAAAATGTCATACAGGTATCACACCAGATGGAATGTTATATAAGAACTTCCAGTTAAAACGATTAGATCCAAAGCAGTATACAAGAAACTCTTACATTGGAGATAATAGTTTACGCCACAGGATCAAAGAATTAGAAAAAGAAAAAGATAAGATCTTTGACAAGATAGATCCATTGGAAAAAGAAGTTTTAAGTGCAGACGTTATCTTAAAGTATGAATATCTTCCACAGCCAGCCGAAGAGTATCTAAAACAACAGGAAACACTGGAACGTGCGAAAAAACGTCAGGAAGAATATGAAGATTTAGAAAATCAGCTGACGAAATTAAGAGAAGGTGCCTTAAAAGGTCTGGAAGAGGAAAGAGACCAGAACAGGGCAACACAGGAAGATTGCAAACGAGAGATCAATGAGATGAAAGAAACGATCTGGGCAACACAGAATGCATTAAAAGAATGCAGACAGCAGATCATTGATCAGAATGAAGCATTGATCCGTGCACAGAATGAATTACCAGCAAATGGAGAGTATGACCAGCAGTTTACACAGGAAATCGAGAAGACAGATACAGACGACTATGAACGTCTCAAAAAACGTGCAGCAAGAAAATACTATGATGCTGGAACGAAGAAGGAAGAAGAATATCGAAAACTTGTGGAAGTCAGAACGGCATATTTAAGAGAGTATCCAAACCGTACATTTTCAGCTATTGATGAGAATAATGATGCATATGATAAACTTTACAATGAATTGTCTTCTGATCATATGGAAATCTATCGTGAAAAAGCTGCAAAACAGGCAAAGACAGCGATGGAACATTTTAAAGATGACTTTGTCTATAAGATCCGAAGTGCAATCCGTGAAGCTTATCAGCGAAGAGATGAATTAAACCGTATGATCAGCGGCCTTGATTTTGGTAAAGATAAATATCAGTTTAAGATCACAAGAAATACAGGCGCTGACGGAAAATATTATTCAATGTTTATGGATGATTCCCTGAATATCGACCCATCTGTTTTAAATACAACAATGGATGACCAGATGAATCTTTTCTCTATGGAACATGAAAATAAATATGGAGAGTTGATGAATGAACTGATCGAAATCTTTATCCCGCCAGAAGGTGCAAGTGCCGAAGAATTAGAAAATGCAAAACATGATATGAAGAAATATTCTGACTATCGTACATATTTATCTTTTGATATGGAACAGATCGTCGATGGGGATGAAAAATTAACGATCGGATTAAGCAAGATGATCAAGAAAAACTCCGGTGGAGAAGGACAGAACCCATTATACGTTGCTCTTCTTGCAAGTTTTGCACAGACCTATGGAATTCATCTTTCACCAAAAGTACGCAGAAATCCAAGTATCCGACTGGTGGTCTTAGATGAAGCGTTTTCTAAGATGGATGCAGAGAAAGTTGCAAGCTGTATCGACCTGATAAGGAGTCTTGGATTCCAGGCGATCATCAGTGCGACAAACGATAAAATTCAAAATTATCTGGAAAATGTAGATAAAACTTTTGTATATGCAAATCCAAATAAGAAAAATATTTCCATTCAGGAATTTGAGAAATGTGAATTTGATAATTTAGTGACAGAAGAGTAGAGACAATCAAGGTACAAGGAGAAAAAGGATGAAAAAAAATTGCGATTAAAAACATTTCGTAAAAATATAATTCAATTGTTAATATTTCTAGGAATTTTTATTGTATTTGGTTTTGAGTATTGTAATTGATATAATCAATGAGAGAAAACAGTCTTGACATCCAATCATCGTTCACATATAATTAAAACCAATAGAAATAGTAGGAAATACAAACTAGCGGAAGCTTAGCATGGTCAGATAAATGCCAGGCTCCGCTAGTTTATTCTAATTATAAGGAGAAAGAAATGTTAAATCAGTTTTCAAGAACAGAACTATTACTTGGAAAAGAAGCACTTGATAAATTAGCTGGCAGCAGAGTTGCTGTCTTTGGAATCGGTGGTGTTGGTGGATATGTATGCGAAGCCTTAGTACGAAGCGGTATCGGTGAGTTCGACCTTATTGATGATGATAAAGTCTGCTTAACAAACCTAAACCGCCAGATCATTGCAACAAGAAAAACCATCGGAAAATACAAAGTAGAAGTGATGAGAGACCGTATCTTAGAGATCAATCCAGATGCGAAAGTCAACGTTCACAAATGCTTCTTCTTACCTGAAAATGCAGAGGAATTTCCATTTGAGGAATATGACTACATCGTTGATGCTGTTGACACAGTAACAGCAAAAATCTCATTAGTTATGGTAGCAAAGGAAAAGAATGTACCGATCATCAGCAGTATGGGAGCTGGAAATAAATTAGATCCAAGCCAGTTTAAAGTGGCAGATATCTATAAGACAAAAGTATGCCCTCTTGCAAAGGTTATGCGAAGAGAGTTAAAGAAGAGAAGAGTTAAGAAATTAAAAGTTGTATACTCTGAAGAAATGCCGATCAAACCTAAAGACGATATGGCAAACAGCTGCAGAACAAACTGTATCTGTCCTCCAGGAGAAAAACATAAATGTACAGAAAGAAGAGCAATCCCAGGTAGTACAGCATTTGTACCATCTGTCGCAGGACTGATCATTGCAGGGGAAGTAGTGAAGGATTTATGCAAGGCGTAAAAGATGTAACAAAACAAGCTTTTATCAAATCCATACCGATCATGTGCAGCTATGTATTTGTCAGTATGGCATATGGAATGATGATGGAGAATGCTGGATTTGCGTGGTATTATTCGCTTTTTACAAGTCTTACTGTGTATACAGGAGCATTCCAGTTTGTCCTGATCACATTTTTAAGCAGTGGGGCATCCATTGTGACGATCGCAGTGACGGCACTCTTGATGAACAGCAGGCAGAGTTTTTACAGTCTTTCATTTTTGGAGATATTCCGAAAGATGGGAAGAAAGAAACTTTATATGATCCATACGATGACAGACGAAACGTATGCAGTAAACTGTACGATCGAAGACAAAGATGAAAACAGCAGAAAAGAGATGTTTCTTGTCGCATTCTTCAGCAGATGTTACTGGATGTTTGGAGCTGTGATGGGAGGTTTGATCGGGCAATTGATTCCATTTGAATTAACAGGGATTGATTTTTGTATGACTGCATTATTTATCATCATTTTTATCGATCAATGGGAAAAAGCGGACAAGCATTTTCCAGCGATTGCAGGAATCTTGATCGCGATCATCGCATTACTGATCTTTGGGCAGACCGCATTTATGCTGCCAGCCTTAGTGATCGTTTCTGGAGTTTTGATCTTCTGGAACAGTAAACAGCAGGAAAGTTAGACAGAAAGGGGAAGAAAAATGAATGCAAAAATGGCAGTGATCGCAATCTTAGTTTCAGCCGTGATCACATTTGGACTTCGAGCCCTCCCTTTTCTTGTATTTCAAGAAGGAAAAGAACTTCCAGATAAGATCAAACGATTAGGAATGGTGTTACCATCTTCGATCATGGCAGTGCTGATCGTGTATTGCCTGAAAGATGTCGGAGATGATTTTGTGGCAGACGGATTATGGAAATTAATTGCAGCACTGATCACAGCAGTTAGTTATAAGTGGAAACATAATACTTTGATCAGCATTTTACTTGGAACAGTGAGTTACATGCTATTCTTACATTTCTTTGGATAAAATAAGATAGGACATAAATACAGGAGATCATCTGATCGTTGATGCGGATTTATATGGTGGAAGTATCCGTTTATTTAATCACGTTTCAGAGAAAAATGGAATTGAATTCAGCAGCGTAGATTGTTACAAAGAAAATGTCGCAGGATATATCAGAGAAAATACAAAGGCAGTTTACATCGAAACACCGACAAATCCAATGATGAATGTCACAGATATCAAGGCATTAGCAGAAATCACAAAGGAACATAACCTTCTTCTGATCATTGACAATACATTTTTATCCCCATATTTCCAGAATCCATTAGATCTTGGAGCTGATATCGTTGTACACAGCGGAACAAAATATCTTGGGGGGGGGAAACAATGATACACTGGCTGGTTTCTTAGTGACAAATAGAGAAGATATCAGTGAAAGATTCCGATTCCTGATCAAGACAACAGGAGCCGGATTAGCACCATTTGATTGTTTTCTGATCCAAAGAGGGATCAAGACATTAGGAGTCCGTATGGACCGTGCACAGGAAAATGCGATAGAGATCGCTAAATGGTTAAAGAAACAGGATATTGTAGGGAAAGTTATTTATCCAGGATTTGAAGAACATCCAGGATATGAGATCATGAAGAAACAGGCAAGAGGATTTGGAGCAATGCTTACCTTTGAACTTACGAAAAAAGAGTATGCATTTGAAATTCTTGAAAATGTTAAAATGATCAAATATGCAGAGAGCTTAGGAGGAGTTGAAACATTGATCACATATCCAGCAACACAGACACATGCAGATGTTCCAGAAGAGATCCGAGTAAAAAATGGAATCACAGACTGTGTGTTAAGAATGTCTGTTGGAATTGAGAATATCAAAGACTTATTAAACGAGCTGGAACAGGTATTTGCAAAAGTACGAGGTGAATAAGATGCCAGAGAGAAACTTAAATTTTGATGAGCATGTAGATCGAAGAAATACAGATTGTCTAAAATATGATTTTGCCAAACGCAAAGGACTGCCAGAAGATGTGCTTCCATTGTGGGTTGCGGATATGGATTTTAAAACTTCTTCTTATATAGAAGATGCCTTGGTAGAACGTGCAAAACAAGCAATCTTTGGATACAGTGAGGTGCAGACTCCATATTTTAATGCAGTCAGCAATTGGATGAAGACACACCACAACTGGGAAGTCAAAGAGCGTTGGCTTGTAAAAACACCGGGAGTTGTCTTTGCACTTGCGATGGCAGTCAAAGCATTTACAAAGCAGGGAGATCACGTGATCATTCAGTCTCCGGTCTATTATCCATTTTCCGGAGTGATCACAAATAATGAAAGAAATGTGGTAAGCAGTGATCTTTATTTTGGGGATGATAACCGCTATCATATGGATTACGAAGATTTTGAGAAAAAGATCATTGAAAATGATGTCAAACTATTCTTATTATGTAATCCGCATAATCCAGTCGGGCGTGTCTGGACAAAAGAAGAATTAGAGAAGGTTGGAGATATCTGTTTAAAACATAACGTACTTGTTGTCAGTGATGAGATTCATGCGGATGTTGTGTTTAAAGGAAAACATCAAGTCTTTGCAGCGATCAAAAAAGAATATGAAGATATCACGATGACATGCACCGCACCAAGCAAGACATTTAATCTTGCAGGACTGGCTCTATCAAATATCTTTATTCCAAATAGGAAATTAAAACATAGATTTAAAGCTGAACTAAGCGCAGCAGGAACAAATCTGCTGGGAGTTATGGGATTAGTTGCCTGCCAGACGGCTTATGAAAAAGGAGAAGAATGGTATTGTGACATGAAATCTTATGTGCAGGCCAATATTGAATTTACAAAACAATATGTTCAGGAAAAACTACCGGGTGTGAAAATGATCGATCATGAAGGTACTTACCTTGTGTGGCTTGACTTCAGAGACACAGGACTTAATGTGGATGAGTTAGAAGATTTGATCATTCATAAGGCAAAACTATGGTTAGACAGTGGAAAGATCTTTGGAAAGAGCGGAGAAGGATTCCAGAGAATCAATGTGGCATGTCCAAGAAGTACAGTCAAAGAAGCTTTAGATCGAATCAGGGCAGCATTGATGGAAATTTCATAAAATATTTATAGGAGAATCCTGCAAGGAAAAACCTATAATAAAAAAGACATAAAAAATGTTGACAACGACTATACATGGTTGTATAATCTAAAACATAGAAAACCTAGTAGAAATATAGGAAATCAGAAAGGAGCGAAAACATATGAGAATAACCGTAGTGACACAGAAGAAAGATGGCAAATGTTGTTGTTGCTGTCAGGAGACATATATGAATATGGGTTCATTTTCATATGAGTAAAGCTACGATTTAAGATATAGAACAAAGAAATATTATAGAATAGAAGTTAAAACAGCAAACATTATGGAGGTTTAAAATTATGAGTAAGATCACAGAAAGCGCATTAGAATTAATCGGAGGAACACCACTTCTTAAAGCAGATAGATATGCAGATAAAGCAGGAGTTAAAGATGCAACGATTCTTGCAAAACTTGAGTATTTAAATCCAGCAGGATCAGTAAAAGACCGTATTGCATTAGCAATGATCGAAGATGCAGAGAAGAAAGGTCAGTTAAAACCAGGATCAACGATCATCGAGCCAACAAGTGGTAACACAGGAATCGGTCTTGCAGCAGTTGCAACAGCAAAAGGATACAGAGCAATCCTTACACTTCCTGATACAATGAGTGTTGAAAGAAGAAACTTATTAAAAGCTTATGGTGCTGAATTAGTATTAACAGAAGGTGCCAAAGGAATGAAAGGTGCCATCGCGAAAGCCGATGAACTTGCAAAGGAGATTGATGGAGCAGTTATCTTAGGACAGTTCGTGAACCCAGCAAACCCAGCTGCACATAAAGCAACAACAGGACCAGAGATCTGGGATCAGACAGATGGTAAAGTAGACATCTTCGTAGCAGGTGTTGGTACAGGTGGAACATTAACAGGTGTGGGTGAATACTTGAAAGAACAGAACCAAGATGTTAAAATAGTGGCAGTTGAACCTGCAACATCTCCAGTATTATCAACAGGAAAAGCTGGAGCACATAAGATTCAGGGAATCGGTGCAGGATTCGTACCTGACACACTGAATACAAAGATTTATGATGAGATCATCACAATCGAGAATGAAGATGCATTTACAGAAGGAAGAGCATTCGCACACAGCGAAGGAATCTTAGTTGGTATTTCTTCAGGAGCAGCTCTAAAAGCAGCTACAATCCTTGCAGAAAGACCAGAAAACAAAGGAAAGACAATTGTAGCATTACTTCCAGATTCAGGAGACAGATACTTATCTACAGCATTATTCGCTGAAGACTAAGAATAAAGAGGAAAGAATATGGAAATCACGGTACAGCAAGTAGAATTACTGTCCGATGATGATTATATCTATCTTGATGTACGAGGTGAGATCGCATACCAGCATGGACATATACCTAAGGCTTACGAATGGGCTGGTGATTTCTCCCGCATTGAGGAACTTCCAAAGGATAAGAGACTGATCGTATATTGCAACTACGGAGAGAAAAGTGCCCCGATTGCTGAGCAATTAAGACAGGAAGGGTATGAAGCTTTTAACTTATCCGGCGGTTACCGAGAATGGTTATTACATGTGACATCCCAAAAAGAACAGATGCAGGACGTTTCAAAGGACGGACTGCATCTGTTTTCGTCTACAGAAGAATTAACACCAGACGAGGTCAAACGATATGATCGTCAGATCATCCTGCCACAGGTAGGAAGTGACGGACAAAAGAAGTTAAAGAAATCAAAAGTTCTGATCATCGGAGCCGGAGGCCTTGGAGCACCAGCGGCTTTATATCTTGCAGGAGCAGGAGTTGGAACGATCGGAATTGTGGATGCAGATGATGTCAGTGTGTCTAATCTGCAGAGACAGATCATTCACACAACGAAAAGAGAAGGAACGAATAAGGCAGAGTCTGCCAAGAAATCAATGCTTGAATTAAACGAGCATATCAAGGTAAACACATATCCAGAGTATTTGTATGCGGATAACGCAGAAGAATTGTTCAAAGAATACGATTTTATCATTGATGCTGTAGATAACTTTGAGACGAAGTTTTTGATCAATGATACCTGTGTGTTGTTGAAGAAACCATTTTGTCATGCAGGAATCTTACAGTTTCAGGGACAGGTTATGACTTATGTTCCAGAAAATGATCAGCCATGTTACAGATGCATCTTTGAGGAGATTCCAGAGAGTGGATCTGTGCCAAACTGCAGTCAGGCAGGAATCATAGGCGCAGTTGCAGGGATCATTGGATGTATTCAGGCCCTAGAAGCGATCAAATATCTGTTAGGAATCGGGGAATTGCTGACGGGTAAAATGCTTGTGATGGATGGATTAACGATGAATACAAGGGTAGTCAAATTCCCATCAAAGAATAAGAACTGCCGTGTTTGCGGGGAACATGCAGATATTATGAGCGTAAAAGAAAACCGAATGGAATATGTCGGGGCAGCATGTGCGATAAAATAATAATATAAAAATATATGGGGGCAGAACTTAGATTCTGCCCTCTTATAAATTTATGTAAAAGGAGAACTATGAAATAAACGGGAGTTCTTCTTTTTTTGGCTAAAAAATTACCACATTTTAAAAAAGATTTTTTACCGTATTTCTTTTTGCATCATATAAAATGTACCGCATTAAAAAGTCCGTTGTTGATAAGTTGAGTTTAGCATTCCATGCTATACTAAATCCAAGTTAAACAACAGGAGGTGCAAAAAAGAAAGTCATTAAATTTGAAAGGACCAATAACATGAAACGTTCAAAAGATAAATTTTATATGAAACAGATTTTTGACTGTATTTCAGATGGAGAGATCATTGCAACTGGAAAGATTGCCAAAGAGATCGGATTATCTGAAAAGTCTGTCAGGAATCGGTTAAATGAATTGAGTGACTTCTTATTAGAAAATAATCTTGGAGAAATTCAGCGGAAACCACGAGTTGGAATCTGGCTGGAAGCAAATGAAAATCAAAAAGAAGAAATACAAAAAGCATTATCAGATGAAGATCTGCAAGTAGGAAATTATGATCCAAGAGATAGAGTAAATGAGACATTAAAGATATTTTTTAATCTGCGGCCATGGCAGACAATGACAACACAGAAACTGGCTGAGAAGTTATTCTTAAGTGTTCCAACAATGCTGAAAGTATTAAAGGAATGCGAAGAATGGCTGGAAGTATATCACATTTCCCTTGTGAATGAAAGAGGAAAGGGATATCGGCTCAAAAGTGAAGAAAATGAATACAGAGTTGCATTAAAGAATCTGATCATGATGAAGAAACCAGGAGAAGAGATCAAAGAGAATATAGATTATTTCTTTTCTAACATTGATGTTTCTGCGATCAGAAAATGTATCATTCAAACAGAAAACGAATGGGATTACCATTTCACAGATGAATCATTTTATGAGATCTTAATTTATTGTTGCATCGCGTATAAGAGAAAAGAGCTTGCATTACCATTAGTCAGCGATTATTTTCCAGAGGAATTAAAAATTCTTAAGAAATATAATGAATATGCATTTACGGTAGCAATCTTTGAAAAATTAGAAGAAGTATTTCATGTACATTTTTTGACAGAAGATGTTTTGTTTTTATCAATTCAGATTTTGTGTTCAAAGTTTATTGGAATATCAGATGTAGATGTGACATTAAGTCAGGTAAAGAAATATGACAATAAATTGGTTGATTTTGTAGATCGCATGTTAAAGGTAATCAGAGATATTTTAGATGTTGATCTCACTTCAGATGAGAAGGTAAAAGAAAGCCTGATCATTCATTTAAGACCAACAATTTTCAGACTTCGTTATGGAACGCCACAAAAAAATGCATTGATTGATTTTATAAAAAAAGAATATAAGAATGTATTTCGTGCAAGCTGGGCGATCAGTATTTTGTTTGAAGAATATTATGGACTTCAGATTACAGAAGATGAAATTGGATATATCGTGTTATATATTCAGGCAGCGATCGAAAGAAAAAAACATCAGTACCGCACGGTAATGGTTTCTAATTTTAACATGGGTCATACACAATTAGTAAAAGAAAAGATTAAGAAATCTGTGCCAGAAATTGATGAAATTAAATTTGTAAGTATTCATGACTTTAAGATTGCGGATTATGAAGATTATGACATTATCATTTCGACAGAAGAGAGAAAAGAAAAAGATAAGAGAATTGTAGTCATTCCAAATATCTTAAATGAAACAGGAATTTCCACTTTGAGGGCACATTTAGACAATATGAATTCTATGATGATAGAAAATGCAACACCATTTTCACCAGAATGTTTTATTTTATTTTCACCGGAATTTATATTTACTGATCTGGAAGTCAAAACAAAAGAAGAATGTTTAAAAATAATGAGCCAGGCAATGGAAGAAAAGCATGTTGTTACAGAAGATTTTTATGATTCAGTTATGGATCGTGAGAGTAAAACAACAACAACGATTGGAAATGGGGTCAGTCTTCCGCATGGTTCACCGACAGCGGTTAATGAATCAAAAGTTGGGATAGCAATCTTAAAAAATCCGATCATGTGGGACAATGAACAGGTTCAGGTCGTATTTTTACTGGCGTTCCGTTTAAGTACCAGAGATGAGATCAGCAGGATTCAGATGTTTTATAAAGAATATGTAACACTGATCGATTCTGAGGAAAAATTAGAGAAATTAAAGAGTATGAAATCAAACATTGAGTTATATAAGTATCTGATTCAATAAGTAAAAAGAAAAGTTAAAAGGAGAATTAAAAATGGATATTAAAAGTGTATTAGATGAAAGAGTTATCGACTTAAATATGACAGCAAAGAATAAGAAAGAAGCGATCGAGCATCTTGCAGGAAAATTAAAAGATGCCGGATATATTGCGGATGTTGATTCTTATATAGAAGATATTTATTTGAGAGAATCACAGGGACAGACAGGAATTGGACACTATGTGGCAATTCCTCATGGGAAAAGTGATTCTGTAACACAGGTAGGAATTGCGATTGGTAAAGTTCAGGATGAGATCGAATGGGAGACACTGGATGGAAATGGTGTAAAACTGATCTTTTTATTCGCAGTTGGAAATGATAATGAGAATGCAAAAACTCATTTAAGATTATTGGCTGAAGTAGCAAGAACCTTAGGTAATGACGATGCAGTAGAAGCTCTGCTGAATGCTAGCACAGTAGAAGATCTAAAAGCTGTATTTGCATAAATAAGTTTCCTAACACTCTATATAATTCTTAGGATCCCTGTTCCAATAGGAGCAGGGATCTTTTGCATTTCTATATGTTAAAAATAAATAAAAAATTACCACATTTAAATACTTCCGTTGTGGAATGTGAAACAAAAAACTACCCTAATTAAAATGCCCGTATTGAAAAAATGTCATAATTAAATGGAAAAAATGCCACATTAAAAAGCCCTCTCTTAATGAACACAGTAAGGAAAGCTGGTGTATGATTAGAACATAAAGAAAGAGGTAATAAACAACCAAAAGAAAAATAAGAAAGGAGTTGTAAGTTATGAAAATCGTATCTGTATGTGCATGTACATCAGGAATCGCGCACACTTACATCGCAAAGGAAAAATTAATCCGTGCAGCTGAAAGCATGGGACACACAATCAAAGTGGAAACACAGGGAACAATCGGAACAGAGGATGAATTAACAGCAGAAGAAATCAAAGAAGCAGATGTTGTAATCCTTGCAGTTGATATTGCTATTACAGGAACAGAAAGATTTGAAGGAAAACCTACGATCAAAGTTCCTACAAATGTTTGTGTAAAAGCACCTAAGAAACTGATCGAAAAGATCGAAAATGAATTAGGTAAATAAGAGAGAAACAAAAAACTATACTTAAAGGAGAAGAGAACAATGAAAAAACTTGGAGCGGAATTAAAACGTCACGCATTGACGGCCATTTCCTACATGTTACCTTTAGTCGTAGCATCAGGATTACTGATCGCGATCGGTAACTTAATGGGAGGAGAAAACGTAACTGAATTATCTAAAATGACAATTCCTAGTGCAATGACAACACTTGGTGTATTAGGAATGGGATTATTGCCATCCTTCATCTCAGGATATATCGCTTACTCAATAGCTGACAGACCTGGTATTGCACCTGGTTTCTTAATGGGTCAGATCGCATCATTCTTAGGAGCTGGATTCTTAGGTGGAATGGTTGGTGGTTATTTAGTAGGTTATATCGCATTATTCATTAAGAATAACCTGAAAGTACCTAAATGGGCAGAAGCATTAATGCCAATGATGATCGTACCAACATTATCAGCAATCATCGCTGGACTTATTATGTTCTTCGTAGTAGGAACACCAATCACAATGGCAACAAAAGCCCTAACAAACTTTATTACAGGACTTGACCAGTCTTCAAAAGCAGTTTATGGATTTATCATCGGAGCTCTTGGATGTATCGACTTCGGTGGACCAATCAGTAAAGTACCTAACTTAATCTGTGATGGATTACTGTTAGAGGGAATTACAGGACCAGAAGCGATCAAAGTATTAGCAGCTATGGTTCCACCACTTGGAATTACATTCTCATTAGTATTATCTAAATTACTGAATAAAAACATTTATACAGCACAGGAAAAAGAAAATATCAAAGTTGCATTCCCAATGGGTCTTTGCATGATCTCAGAAGGTGTTATCCCAATCGCAATGAATGATATCATCCGTACAGTTATCTGTACAGCAACAGGATGTGGTGTTACAGGAGCAATCAGTTTTAGCCTTGATGTAGGAAGCAAAGTACCATCAGGTGGTGTATTTGTAATCCCAGCAATGTCAAATCCAATCGCAGCACTTATCGCACTGTTAGCAGGAACAGCAGTTACAGGTGTATTACTTGTACTGATCAAGAAAAAGAAAACAGAAGAAGATGAGCCAATGGTTGACGAAAAAGAAGAAGATCTTGATTTATCAGGATTCACTATTTCATAGGATCAGAAAGGACAGATAAATTATGTATGTATCAATGAAGGGAATGTTAAAACGTGCCAATGAAGGTAACTACGCAGTCATGGCAATCAACTGTTTTAACATTGAGACAGCGAGGGCGGTGATCAATGCAGCACAGTCTTTAAGAGCACCGATCATCATCAATATCGTACAGGAACATATGGTAAATCATTGTGACAGCAATCTGATCGCACCGATCGTTAAAAAACTGGCACAAAGAGCAAGTGTTGAAGTAGCTTTGAATTTCGACCATGGGGAAGAAATCGGATTGTTAAAGAAAGCGTTAGTTGATGGATATTCCAGTGTTATGGTAGATGCTTCCAGATATAACTTGGAAGGTAATATCCGAATGACAAGAGAGATCGTAGAATTTGCGCAACAGTTCGATGCAAGTGTCGAAGGAGAGATCGGATGTATGGGAGCCAGTGAAGGTGATAATTATACGGACGATGATATGAAAACCAATCCAGACGAAGCCTTACGATTTGCAAAAGAAACCGGAATTGATGCATTAGCAATTTCTTTTGGAAGTTCTCATGGAAACTATCCAGAAGGATATGTGCCAGAATTTGATTTTGAAAGATTGAAAGAAATCAAAGAAAAAACAAAGATGCCACTGGTTCTGCATGGGGGAAGCGGTTCTGGTGATGAAAATATTAAAAAATGTGTTGAATTTGGAATCAATAAGATCAATGTAGGATGTGACTTTATGAATGCCAATGTAGACAGTATTAAAAAGCATCTTAAAAAAGATCCAGACATCAATTATTGGGTAATGATGCATCAGGTGGAGATCGATAGCCAGGAATTAGTGAAAAAATATATCCACCTGTCTGGATCAGAAGGAAAATCATTATAAGTTTAATTTAATCAGCATAACAAACGTCTGCCGCAGATTTTGCGGCAGACAGAATAAGATATCAACATTAAAAAGGAGAAATAGAACTATGTTAATGAACATGAAAGAACTTTTAAAAGTAGCAGACGAAAAAGGATTCGCAGTACCAGCATTCAATATTGGTAGTGATCAGTTATTAAAAGCTGTTATGCAGCAGGTAAAAGAAATGAAAAGCCCAGTTATCTTAGAAATGTCTCCAGATGAATTCAACTTCGTTGAAAACAGTTTAGTACAGAGCATGATCTATGAAGCATCTAAAACAGATGTACCAGTTGTTATTCATTTAGACCATGGTGACAAATATGAAACAGTTGTAAGAGCAATTCAGGCAGGATTCACATCTGTTATGATCGATGCATCTAAACTTCCATATGAAGAAAACATTGCGATCACTCAGAAAGTATGTGAAGTTGCACATCTTGCAAATGTATCTGTAGAAAGTGAACTTGGAACAATCGGAACAACAGGAAACTCTATCGAAGGTGGAACAACAGGAGTTATCTATACAGATCCAGATCAGGCAAAAGACTTTGTTGAAAAAACAGGAATTGACACATTAGCAGTAGCAATCGGAACAGCTCACGGAATCTATCCAAGCGATATGAAACCAGAACTTCGTCTTGATATCTTACAGACATTAAAAGATACTCTTGATATTCCATTAGTATTACATGGTGGATCAAGCAACAAAGATGAAGAAATCGCAAAAGCAGTTAAAATCGGTATTTCTAAGATCAACATTTCAAGTGATATCAAAGTTGCATTCTATGAAAAATGCAGAGAAGTATTAAATGCTCATCCAGAATACAGAGAGCCACTTGAAATCTACCCAGAACCAATCAAAGCTTGTAGAGAAGTTATTGCTCACAAAGTTAACTTATTTGATTCTGCAGACAAAGTTAAATACTACTACGAATAAGATATTCGCAAATAATAGCAACATAAAGAGGGGACAGCTTCGGTTGTCCCCCTTTTCGTTTATACAGGAGGGAAAGAAATTATGAAATATGCAGTAGGAATTGATGTTGGAGGAACAAATACAAGAGTTGCCCTGATCAATGAACAATATGAGATCAAAGAAAGAGTTCAGTTTGGATCAGATCCAAAAGATCCAATGAAAACATTAAACCAGATCAATGATGTGATCAAAGAATTTGGACAGGAAATTGAAGGAATCGGAATCTCATGCCCTGGACCATTAGATTTGATCAATGGAGTCATTTTAACACCGCCAAATCTTCCAGGATGGCATAATTTTGAACTGACAAAAGAATTAGAAAAGATCACAGGAGTTTCTGTCCAGCTTGAAAATGATGCAAATCTTGCGGGACTTGCAGAAGCTGTGATCGGTGCAGGAAAAGGAAAGAAGATCATTGAATTTCTGACCATTTCAACAGGAGTCGGAGCAGGACTATGCATCGATGGAAAAATCTATCGTGGTGCAAAAGGATTTGCACAGGAAGTAGCAAACTGTATTTTATGGAAAAATGGACCATCACAGGGAGATTTAAAGAAAGGTTCGATAGAATCTATTGCCAGCGGAACAGCGATCACAAAACGTGCCAATGATGCAGGATTAAATGCAGCACATGCAGGTGAAGTCTATCAGTTTGCACAGGAAGGAAATGAAACGGCAGCAGCGATCATGGAAGATGCTTATGAATATCTGTCAAGTTTTATTGCAACACTTTATGGCATACTTGATCCAGAATTATTTGTCTTAAGCGGAAGTGTGGCACTAAAGATTCCGGGATTTATCGAAGAAATCGAAAAACGTGCTAAAGGAAAAGTGTATGATGCATTAAAAGGTAATGTGAAGATCGTGCCAGCAGCATTAGGAGAGGACTGTGGGCTGATCGGAGCTGCATGTCTGGCATTTAGTAAATAAAAACGCAACCCATAGGAAAACCCTTGAAAAATCCGCCATTTTACAGTAATATTATTCTTAGTATAGTTGTACATGAAAAATATGTACACAACCACAGAAAAGGAGACATTTTGCAATGGCAAAAGATAAGAAATTAGTAGAAGCGATCACTGCGATGGAAGACGATTTTGCACAGTGGTATACAGATGTTGTTAAGAAAGCAGAATTAGCAGATTATTCAAGCGTTCGTGGATGTATGATCTTACGTCCAAACGGATATGCGATCTGGGAGAATATCCAGAAAGTATTAGATGCCAAATTTAAAGAAACAGGTGTGGAAAATGTTGCAATGCCAATGTTCATTCCAGAAAGCCTTTTAAACAAAGAAAAAGATCATGTAGAGGGATTTGCACCAGAAGTTGCATGGGTAACTCATGGTGGACAGAAAGAATTGCAAGAACGTCTTTGCGTAAGACCTACATCAGAGACATTATTCTGTGATTTCTATTCAAAGATCATCCAGTCTCACAGAGATCTGCCTAAATTATATAATCAGTGGGTTTCTGTCGTACGTTGGGAAAAGACAACAAGACCATTTTTAAGAACTTCTGAGTTTTTCTGGCAGGAAGGACATACAGCACATGCAACAGCAGAAGAAGCGGAAGCAAGAACTGTACAGATGTTAAATATGTATGCAGATTTCTGCGAACAGTACCTTGCAATTCCAGTTGTTAAGGGACAGAAGACAGAGAAAGAAAAATTCGCAGGGGCACATGCCACATATACAATTGAAGCATTAATGCACGATGGAAAAGCATTACAGTCTGGAACAAGCCATAACTTCGGTGATGGATTTGCGAAAGCATTTGGTATCCAATATACAGATAAAGACAATAAACTTCAGTATGTACACCAGACATCATGGGGAATGTCTACGCGTATCATCGGAGCGATCATCATGGTTCATGGAGATGATTCAGGTCTTGTATTACCACCAAGAATCGCACCAGTACAGACAATGATCGTACCGATCATGCAGAAGAAAGAAGGAGTGCTTGAGAAAGCAGAAGAGATCAGAAAGAAACTTGCTTCTTCTTACAAAGTGAAAGTCGATGATTCTGATAAGAGCCCAGGATGGAAATTCAGTGAACAGGAAGTACGCGGAATTCCTACAAGAATTGAGATCGGACCAAAAGATATTGAGAAGAATCAGGCAGTGATCGTTCGCCGTGATACAAGAGAGAAGATCATCGTATCTTTAGATGAGATCGAGACAAAACTTGGTGAAGTATTAGAACAGATGCAGAGCGATATGCTTGAGAGAGCGAAGAAACATTTAGCTGAACATACCGTAGAAGCTAGGAATTGGGATGAATTCAAAGCTCACATTGAGAAACAGGATGGTTTCGTAAAAGCAATGTGGTGTGGAGAAACAGAATGTGAAGAAGCAATCAAAGACGAGACAACAGCTACAACAAGATGTATGCCATTTGAACAGGAACATTTAAGTGACGTATGCGTTCACTGTGGAAAACCTGCGAAGAAGATGGTTTACTTTGGAAAAGCTTACTAAGAGTATAATGAATACAATTGCCGGGAATTATGAAGATACATTTCCGGCAATTCTTCCGTTTATGATAAACAGAAAAGATGAGGTGAGAAGATGAAGATTAACATGCCAGCACAGGCAGCAAAAGTAATTAAGACATTAGAAGAACATGGATTTGAAGCCTATATCGTAGGTGGGTGTGTCAGAGATTCGATATTAGGAAGAACTCCGGGTGACTGGGATATTACAACATCAGCTTCACCTCAGGAAGTCAAAGAAATATTTGAACATACAGTAGATACAGGAATCGAACATGGAACAGTTACAGTATTGATGAATCATGAGCCATATGAGGTGACGACCTATCGTGTCGATGGAAAATACGAAGACCATAGAAGACCGAATGAAGTACATTTCACAAAATCCTTAAAAGAGGATTTATTAAGAAGAGATTTTACGATCAATGCCATGGCATACAATGACAGTGAAGGCATCATTGATATGTACGATGGAATGACAGATCTTAAGAACAAAATGATCCGTTGCGTTGGAGAGGCAACGAAGCGATTTGATGAAGATGCTTTAAGAATTCTAAGAGCCTTAAGATTTCAGGCACAGTTAGGATTTGAGATTGAAGAAAAAACCGAAGAAGCGATCAGGAATCAGGCAAGATTCCTAAAAGACATCAGTGCAGAACGAATTCAGGTAGAATTAGAAAAACTGATCACATCCGCACATCCAGAGGTTTTGGTAAATGCATATAAATTAGGTGTTACAAAGATTATTTTCCCTGAATTTGATATTATGATGGAGACACCACAGAATAATCCACATCATAAATATAGTGTCGGAATTCATACGATCGAAGCTATGAAAAATATCGAGGCAGAACATATTTACCGCTGGACAATGTTGCTGCATGATATTGGAAAACCAGAAGCAAGAGTGGAAGGACCGGATAAAGATCATTTTAAAATGCATCCAGTGATCGGAGAAGAAATAGCAAGAAAGATCCTTCGCAGATTAAAATTTGATAATCAGACGATCAAACAGGTCACAACTCTTGTTAGATGGCATGATCGCAGATTTGCATCGTTTGAAGAAGTAAATAAAAAAACGATAAGACGATGGGTCAGCAAACTTACACCAGAATTATTTGCAAGATTAATGGTGGTCCAGAGGGCAGATATTAATGCACAGAGCGATTATCACAAAGAACAAAAAGAACAGGTTTTAAATGAAACCAAGAGACTGTTTGAAGAAATCATTGAAGAGAAAAATTGCCTTTCTATCAAAGAATTAAAGATCAATGGAAAAGACCTGATGGATATGGGAGTTCCACAGGGAAAAGAAATAGGAGAAATTTTGTCATGGCTGCTAGATCAGGTATTAGAACAGCCTGTATTAAATGAACGTGAAACATTAACTGCGATGGTCAAGGAAAAGAGGAATGAGCAATGATCTTATTATGGATTCCAATTTTAATTTTTGTATACATCAAGATGATCGATCCGGGAAAAAAGCGTGAACATCCAGTGCTGAATGTGAAATACTATGCACATCGTGGATTTCATGGGGAAGAAGGCATTCCAGAAAATTCCATGGCTGCTTTTAAGAAAGCCAAGGAATTAGGTTATGGTATGGAACTGGATGTGCAGCTTACAAAAGATGGTGTTATGGTAATCCATCATGATTACGATCTTAAGAGAACATGTGGTGTGAATAAGAAGATTCAGGATCTTACTTACCGTGAGCTGTGCAGATACCGGCTGATGGGAACAAAAGAGAGAATTCCAAGGTTTATAGAAGTCTTGGGAGAGATTGATGGAAAAGTCCCATTACTTATAGAACTTAAAATGGAAACATGTAACCGCAAGTTGTGTAAGAAAGTAGCAAAGGCATTGGACAGATACAGGGGATTATATTGTATCGAATGTTTTCATCCTTATGCTTTATATTGGTTTAAGAAGAATCGTCCAGAAGTGATCCGCGGGCAGTTAAGTGAGCAGTTCTTCAAAGAGAAAGAAGCAGGATCATTTTCACGTAAGATTGCTTATTTCATTATGAAGAATCTATTAACAAATTTTATTACAAAACCAGATTTTATAGCTTATCGTTATAAATATAAAGACTGCCTTCCATTAAAAATCTGCAGGAAATTTTATAAGATTCCAATCTATGGATGGACATTTCGTGATCAAAAAGCATATAAAGAGAATGAACCTTACTTTGAAGGATTTATTTTTGAGAAATTTGTGATATAATCAAGTGATAATAAAATAATTTATTTTAAATTTTTATACTTTTATTATGATAAAGGAGTTTAGATCAATGAAGAAGAATGTAGTAGTGATCTTTGGAGGAGATTCCTCTGAACATGATGTTTCATGTCTGTCAGCAACGACAGTCATCAAGAACATGGACACTGAAAAATATAACGTGATTTTAGTTGGAATCACGAAAGAAGGAAAATGGTTATTAGTAGACAGTGTAAAGGATATTGAAGACGGAAGCTGGAGAGAAGGAGAAGTCAAAGCATTTATCTCTCCAGATACAACAACTCGTTCTTTAGTCATCCTTGCAGAAGGTACATACAAACTTCAGAAAGTGGATGTGATCTTTCCAGTTCTTCATGGTATGAATGGTGAAGACGGAACAGTTCAGGGATTATTTGAACTGTCCAAGATTCCATATGTTGGATGTGGAGTTTTAGCATCTGCAGTTTCTATGGATAAAGTATACACGAAGATCATTGTAGACCATATTGGTATCGATCAGGCGAAGTTTGTTCATGTTAGAGAAAGTGATTTTGAACATTTAGATGAAGCAATGGATCGTGTGGAAAAAGAAATCCCATATCCAATCTTCGTAAAACCTTCTTGCGCAGGATCTTCCAAGGGAGTTTCCAAAGCAGAGAACAGAAAAGAATTAGAAGCAGCATTATACGAAGCGGTGAAACACGACCGCAATATTCTTTGTGAGGAGACAATTGTCGGAAGAGAAGTAGAATGTGCCGTGTTAGGTGATAGAACACAAGTAAAGAGTACCTGTGTTGGAGAGATCCTCGCAGCCCAAGAAGCAGCATTCTATGATTTCGATGCAAAATATAACAACGCAGAATCTAAGACGGTTGTAGATCCAGACATGCCAGAAGAATCTAAGCAGAAGATCAGAGAAGATGCTGAAGCAATCTTTAAAGCCGTTGACGGATTTGGATTATCAAGAGTTGATTTCTTCTTAGAAGAATCAGGAAGAGTTGTATTTAACGAGATCAATACATTGCCAGGATTCACAAGTATCAGTATGTATCCAATGTTATGGAAAGCATGCGGACTTGATATTCCTGAATTAATTGATATATTAATTGATCAGGCAATGACAAGATATCGTTAGGAGGAAATAGCTATGAATGCACCAATTGGGGTGTTTGATTCCGGAGTTGGTGGATTGACTGTCGCAAGAGAGATCATGCGTCAGCTTCCGGAAGAAAGTATGATATATTTTGGAGATACTGCACGTGTGCCTTATGGAACCAAATCCAAAGATACGATCGTGCGTTATTCCAGACAGATCGTCAATTTTCTGTTAAGTAAAGGTGTCAAAGCAGTGGTCATCGCCTGTAATACGGCGAGTGCCCTCGCTTTAGCTGATTTACAGGATCTATATAATGTGCCGATCATCGGTATGGTACAGCCAGGTGCTGTTGCAGCGATGAATGCGACAAAGAATAAGAATATTGGAATCATTGGGACGAATGCTACGATCAAGAGTGGACAGTATGGACAGTATTTAAGAAAATTAGATCCGTCTGTGACGGTAGTCACAAAAGCATGTCCATTATTTGTACCATTGGTAGAAGAAGGACTGATTGATGACCGTATCACAGAGGATATGGTATCACGATATTTAAGAGAATTTAAGCAGTATGACATCGATTCTCTGATCCTTGGATGTACGCATTATCCATTGCTTATTAATCCAATCCAGAGATTTGTGGGTGACAAGGTTACTTTAGTGAACCCTGCTTACGAAGTTGCAAAGACTTTAAAACAGATGCTTGCACAGAGAGATATGGCAGCTTCAGAGGATCATGTAGCACAGTATGAGTACTATGTCAGTGATATGGCAGACCAGTTTTTATCATTTGCCGACAAAGTACTGCCATGCCATGTGGATTATGTACAGCCGGTAGATATTGAGAATTATTAGGAAGTGAAAGATAAATGACGAAAGAAGTATTAATTAACATTTCAGGGCTTCAGATGGATGTTGATCCAGAAAATCCGATCGAGATGGTAACAACAGGAGCTTATTATTTAAAAAATGGCAAGCATTATATTTTATATGATGAGCTTTCAGAAGATAATGAAGTTACAAAGAATGTCTTAAAGATCGGGCCAAACAGTGTAGAACTTACAAGAAAAGGTCCACAGGGATCTCATATGATCTTTGAGGAGGGAAAAGAAAATCTCTCTTATTATGATACACCATTTGGAAGTCTTTTGATGGGAGTCAATACAAGCAATATTGACTGGATGGAAGAAGAGGAACAGATGCGTTTGCAGGTAGATTATGACCTAAGTGTCAATTCTGACCACGTTTCAAAATGTAAGATTGATGTGAACATTCGCCCAAATGGAGAATAAACATGAAGCAGAATGAAAAAGGGCTGATGCAGTGGGAGAAGGATTTTTTGATTTCGGTTACGATCCTGATCATTGCGACTATCATTGCGCATATTTTTTTCTATCAGACAGCTCACAATATTAATGTGCCAATGATTTATACATTGGCAACTTTTTTTATCTCAAGATATACAAAAGGGTATGGATGGGGGATTGTTTCCTCACTTTTAAGCGTTATTTTTATTAACTGGAGATTTACATTTCCATACTTTAAGATTAATTTTATGATCGATGGATATCCAATGACATTCCTTGGAATTTTAGTGATTGCGATCATAACCAATATGACGACAACAAGCTTAAACCGAGAGAAAGAAGCGGCTGTTAAGAGAGAGAAAGAACTTGCGAAATTAAATGAATATAACAAGCAGATCAATGAGCTTCAGATCGAGAAAGAGAAGGAGAAGATGCGCTCGAATTTATTAAGAGCGATCTCCCATGATCTAAGAACACCGCTGACCGGAATGATCGGGGCAAGTTCAACCTATCTGGAGGCAAAAGATCAGCTTGATGAAGAGGCAAAAGACCAGCTTGTCATGGGAATTAAAGAAGATGCAAACTGGCTGTTAAACATGGTGGAAAATCTTCTTAGTATTACAAGGATTCAGAGCAATGGAAGTGATACACAACCGCATGTAAAAAAGGTGCCAGAGCCTCTCGAAGAAGTGGTGTCAGAAGCAATTCAGCGTTACCATAAGCGTTATCCAGACAGCGAATTAAAGGTGAAGATTCCAGAAGATTTTCTTATGGTACCAATGGATCCAACGTTGATTGAGCAGGTCATTATGAACCTTCTTGAAAATGCATGGGTACATGCAGGAACTCGTGGACCGATTGAACTGGACATCAAAGAAGAAGAAAAGAATGTTGTATTTTATGTTAGGGATCATGGAGTTGGAATTGAACCTGAACGTATTGCTCAGATTTTTGATGGATGTGCAGGAGCAATTGATCATGAAAGCCGCAAGGGAATGGGTATTGGATTAAGTATCTGCAAATCCATTGTTATGGCACATCAAGGTGATGTCTATGCAAGAAACTATGAGGATGGAGCAGAGTTTAGTTTTAGTCTGCCAATGGATGAGGAAGAATTGACGGAGGAAGAAAAACTATGACAGAGATTAAATTTACTGTTTTGATCGTTGAAGATGAAGAAAACATCGGCAATTTCATATCAACGATCTTAAAGACAAATGGCTACAAACCAATTATAGCAACCACAGGAACTCAGGCAATTCAGTGCGCAGAATCATACTGCCCAGATATTATTTTATTAGACCTTGGACTACCAGATATGGATGGAATTGATGTGATTTCTGAGATCAGAAAATGGGCTGTTACTCCGATCATCGTAATCTCAGCAAGAAACAGTGAATCTGAGAAAGTAAAAGCCCTGGATGCAGGGGCAGATGATTATATAACCAAGCCATTTGGCAATCAGGAACTGCTCGCAAGGATCCGTACTGCATTAAGACATAGAAGGCAGCCAATGGAAACAGAGACGAAAACACCGATGTATCATGCAGATCAGCTAAAAATTGATTTTGACAAGAGAAGGGTATTCCTTGGAGAGGAAGAAGTCAGACTTACACAGATTGAATATAAGCTGGTATCTCTTCTTGCAGAGAATGCAGGAAAGGTTATTACATATGAATCTATCATCAAGGATATATGGGGACCTCATGCAGATACAAATAATAGAATTCTTCGTGTAAATATGGCAAATATCCGCCGAAAGATTGAGGAAAATCCAGCGGTTCCAAAGTATGTTTTTACAGAAGTCGGAGTCGGATACCGCATGCTTGAGAACGAATTAAACAGTTAAAATTGTGCTAAAAAAGATACATTTTCTGCACAAAAAATGTTAAAAAACTTATTGACAAATAAAAATGAGACGTTTATAATTCCAACCATAACAAAGGCGTTATGAAATGACACAGATCATTCTTCATAACGCCTTTTCTTTTTATCAAGAAGGATTTCTAAAATCCTTCAATCAATTCATTGAGTACAGACACGCGCGTTTCTTCCTGAATGAAAAGATGAAACTTTCGAAATGGGAGGACAAAGATATGACAAAAGAAATTATGAACGCAATGAACACCCAGATTTTTGGGGTCTGGTTCCTTATCGGAGCCGCATTGGTATTCTGGATGCAGGCCGGATTCGCTATGGTTGAAGCCGGATTTACAAGAGCTAAGAATGCCGGAAATATTATCATGAAAAACCTGATGGACTTCTGTATTGGTACTTGTGTATTTATTCTGATCGGTTTCAGTTTATTACTCGGGGAAGATATGATCGGATTGATTGGAAAACCTGGATTTGATATTTTTACATCTTATGCAAATTTTGACTGGTCTAGTTTCGTATTTAACTTAGTATTCTGTGCAACAACAGCAACGATCGTATCCGGAGCCATGGCAGAAAGAACAAAATTCTTATCATACTGTATTTATTCCGCAGTTATCTCCGCATTGATCTATCCGATCGAAGCACATTGGATCTGGGGTGGAGGATGGTTATCTCAGATGGGATTCCATGATTTCGCTGGATCTTGTGCAATTCATATGGTTGGTGGATTATCCGCACTGATCGGAGCAAAATTCTTAGGACCACGTATTGGTAAATTCACAAAAGACAAAGATGGAAATATTACAAAAGTAAATGCATTTCCGGGACATAACATTCCACTTGGAGCATTAGGAGTATTTATCCTTTGGCTTGGATGGTATGGATTCAATGGTGCAGCAGCAACATCTATTGAACAGTTAGGATCTATTTTCGTAACAACAACAATCTCACCAGCAGTTGCAACTGTTGTATGTATGATCTTTACATGGGTAAAATATGGAAAACCTGATGTATCAATGTCATTAAACGCATCTCTTGCAGGACTTGTAGCAATCACAGCACCATGTGATGTTACAGATGCATTTGGAGCGATCGTTATTGGAGCTGTTTCTGGATTACTTGTTTGTTTTGGAGTATGGTTTTTAGACTATAAATTAAGAATTGATGACCCAGTTGGAGCTGTAGCAGTACATTTCATGAATGGTTTATGGGGAACATTAGCAACAGGATTATTTGCAACAAAAACTGCACCAGGAAGTGAATTAAACGGACTCTTCTATGGTGGTGGATTTGGATTATTAAAGATTCAGATCATCGGTATCGTATGTGTCTGTGCTTGGACAGCCGTAACGATCAGTTTGACATTTACGATCATCAAAGCAACGATTGGTCTTCGTGTAACAGAAGAAGAAGAAATCATCGGTCTGGATGGACCAGAACATGGCTTAACATCAGCATATGCTGGATTCAGTATGATGGATATTTCTAACACAATGATCATGGAAGAAAATGCAAACACTGTTCTTGGACAGGAAGATTACGACAAAGCTTCTGAAGTTCAGAAAGCAGCAGCTGTACAGGTTAGCAAAGCTCCAGATCTTGTAACAGGAATGTATAAAGTTGTTATTATTGCAAAATTAACAAGATATGACAAGTTAAGAAAAGCAATGAACGATGTTGGAGTTACTGGTATGACGGTTACTCAGGTCATGGGTTGTGGTATCCAGAAAGGTGCTGGAGAACGATACAGAGGTGCTGAAGTCGATGCAACATTACTTCCAAAAGTTAAAGTTGAAGTCATCGTCGGAAATATCCCAGTTGATAACATCATCGAAGCTGCGAAGAAAGCCCTTTACACAGGACATATCGGAGATGGTAAGATCTTTGTATACAACGTAGACAAAGTTATCAAAATCCGTACAGGAGAAGAAAATCTTGCAGCATTAGCAGATGTTGAATAAGAATTAAATTTTAATTCTTGTAGTTGGCCAACTGTAGATTTTGAGTATATGAAAAAAATAAATAAACGATCGGAAGAGCAGCTAGAGAATTTTCCTCACGTTTTTTACAGATCGCTGATCCGCCGGCTTTCCTTGCGTAACTCGCCTTCAAGGGTATTCAAAACAGAAACTCTATGAGGCTCAGACAACGCACCAAGCCGGCTGCGAATCCGTAAAAAACATGGCAAAATTCTAATGCTGCGCTTCCGATCGTTTATTTATTTTTTATCATATACCAGAAGTCTAAAGTGTGGACAATTACAAGATTGAAAAATTCAAGTGGGGGTGTATGGAGAACAGCATTGATTGTAAAATAGGAAATTTTCAGACAGAAGGTGCTTGTAGATTTTAGCTAAACTTCTGTTAACGAATACAAAAATTATCAATCAATACCATACAACATACACACTGTATAGTGGTTTGAATCACGTAAATTATTTGAATATTATAAAAAGAGATCATGTGTCGGCAACCGTACGGACACGTCTGCACTTAGCGAGTGGATGGTCGTTAGACCATTCAGGAGCTTAGTACAGCTACGTGGGAGTCCGAACGCAAGTGGGTTGCAGACACATGATCTCTTTTTATAATATTCCACCAATAATTTCCGTCATTCAAATCACAATTGTCTTGATAAAAATACATAAATAAATCTTGCATTTTAAAACACCTTTTGTTACTATAAACGTGACAAAGGAGTCAAAGCATAAGTTAAAGTGTGCTTTGGCTCCTTTTTCTTTTATAGAAAAGACTATAAAAGAAAACATTCTCTCGAGAGATTTTCAAAGATGTCAGAACCAGCTACTCTGACGAGCATAGAAGCATATTTGAAAATGAGAATGGAGGAATATATTATGAACGCAGGAGATACAGCATTTATACTGCTATGTGCAGCATTTGTATTTATTATGACACCAGGCCTTGCATTTTTCTATGGAGGAATGGTACGAAGGAAAAACGTTGGAAACACGATGATGCAGTGTGTATTCATCATGGGAGTTTCCGTGATCATGTGGGTACTTGTTGGATATGCATTATCTTTCGGAGGAAACCACGCAGGGATCATTGGAGGAGCAAAATGGTTTGGTTTTAACGGAGTCGGAATGAAACCGGGACCTTACGCATCTACGATTCCAAACCTTGCATTTGCAGCATTTCAGATGATGTTTGCAATGATCACACCAGCGTTGATCACAGGATCTGTCGCAGGAAGAATGAAATTTAAGGCATTAGTTCTTTTTATTATTTTATGGTCATTGATCGTTTACTATCCAATGGCACATATGGTATGGGGTGAAGGCGGATTCTTAGCCAAGATCGGATCAGTTGATTTCGCAGGAGGAAATGTTGTTCATATCACATCAGGTGTGAGTGGACTGGTATTAGCATTAACACTTGGAAAACGTCGTGGATATGACCAGGGAGTTTACCACGTACATAATACACCGTTTGTATTTTTAGGAGCTGCACTGTTATGGTTTGGATGGTATGGATTTAATGCAGGAAGTGCTCTTGCAGCAAATGGACTTGCAGCACATGCATTTATGACAACTTCAGTTTCAGCAGCCGCAGGACTTGTATCATGGATGCTGATCGAAGTATTTTCAGAAGAAAAAACAACTTTAGTTGGAGCTTCCACAGGATTAGTGATCGGATTAGTAGCGATCACACCAGGAGCTGGATTTGTCCCAATGTGGGCAGCAGTCATCTGCGGATTATTAGTCAGTCCAATCTGCTACTTTGGAGTTAAACTGATCAAAGGAAAATTAAAGATCGATGATGCATTAGATGCCTTTGGCTGCCATGGAATCGGTGGTATCTGGGGAGGTATCGCAACAGGATTATTCGGAATGACATCCATCAACGGAGTTGCCAAATGGAATGGACTTGTCTTTGGAGAGACAAGATTATTTGTGGCACAGATCATAGGAATTTTTGTATCTATCGCAGTTGCAGTTGTAGGAAGTTTGATCTGCATTGCGATCGTTCGTATCTTTACTCCACTTCGAGTGGAAGAAAGAGCCGAGAAAATCGGATTGGATGTATCAGAACATGGAGAAAATGCTTATCCAAGCTTTAACGGTTTAGATTAAAAAGAGGTGAAAATATATGCTGATCAAAATTAATGCGATCGTCCGCGAAGAAAAATTCGAAGACGTCAAAGAAGCTTTGAATAAAATCGGAGTTAACGGAATCACAGTATCACAGGTCATGGGATGTGGAGCTCAGAAAGGGTTTACGGAAGTTGTCCGTGGTACCAAAGTTGATATGTTGATGAGACCAAAAATTAAATTTGAGATTGTGGTATCCTCTGAAGAATGGGAGAGAAAAACAATTGAAGCCATTCAGAAAGCTGCATTTACAGGAGAAGTCGGTGACGGAAAGATCTTTAGTTATGAAGTAAGAAATGTAGTGAAGATCCGTACTGGGGAACGTGATGTAGATGCACTACAGGATTAGGTCTTAAAATATCTACTATTATATAGAAGAAACAGGTGATTTTTGTGGAAAAAATAAAAATCATCTGTTTTTTTGTGTATAAGATCATAAATTTTAGCACAAGATACTCATTTCTTGTATTCTGATAAAATTCGTGATAAGATGATAGCCAATTAAAGAAATATTTTATTTTATAAGGAAACCACTATTATTATGGAAGAAAGAAGAAAAAGAAAGAATGAAATTAGTAACACTAGTATCAAATAATGTAGGAGTTGATACATATCTTGAATTAAGAAAAGCAGTCAACTTCAAACCATTATCAAGAACACAGGCGAAGAAAGCATTAGATAACAGTTTGTATATTGTCTGTGCATACATTGATGCAAAGATTGTAGGAATGGGACGACTCGTCGGTGACGGGGCTGTCATTTGCTATATTCAGGATCTGATGATCCATCCAGACTACCAGCATTATGGAATTGGAAGTGCGATCATTGAAGATCTGATCAAGTATGTAGAGGATCTTTGTGAAGAGGGAACAGAGATCATGCTTGATCTGATGTGTGCAGTTGGACGAGAGCCGTTTTATCATAAGCATGAATTTATTTCGCGTCCGACAGATAAATTAGGACCAGGAATGATTCGCTACATTAGAAAGTAGAGGAGAAAAGAATGGAAGATAAAAGATACGATCCATATACTGGATACGAGATCAAAGATGAGGATCAGAGACAAGAAGATCAGTCAAGATATGAAAACGAAAACATGAGATACAATCATTACAACACACAACAGGAAGCAAATGTTGATCAACAGGCACAAACAAGTGGAATTGCCCTTGCAGCAATGATCTTAGGAATCATTTCTGTTGTATGTATGGTCAGCTGTTGCTGCACACCGATTGCGATCATCACTGGAATCGCAGCGATCATTTGTTTTGCAGTGACTCCAAAAGTCAATGAGACAAGAGGAAAGAAAGCGAAAGCAGGACTGATCTGTGGAATCATAGGGATCATAGGTTCTATCATCTTGATCACAGTTTTTGTTATGAATATTCTGCTCAGTGCAGATTTCCAAAATGAAATGAAAGAGTTTAATACACATTATGATACATATATTGATGAAAATGATGATTCTATATAAGATCATAAGAAGTATGCCCTGCTTTTTCAAAGAAGTTACACATTTTTACTGTCCGGCATGTGGCGGAACAAGAAGTGTGATCGCGCTACTTCATTTGGATATTGAGAGAGCATTTTTCTGTAATCCAACGGTTGTATATACCGAGATTATGTTTCTATGGTGCATGATAGGATGGATGATAAAGAAGCTGACAGGCAGAGAGATTGGGATCATGAAGCCAAGACTTTGGATGTTGATCTTGGGAATATGTATCTTCTTTGGATTTGCAGTGATCAGAAATATCATGGTATATCAGTTCGGATATGATTATCTGGGAGATCTCATTGATTACACAAAATTTAACTAAATATTTGTCACGGATCAGAAGTGCCATCTTTTTTATAACATAAAAAGATGGCACTTTTTAATGCTGCCAAACTAAAAAGTCTATTCCTTGTATCTGCAAAAGAACATATCGTATAATAAGTATAAAGAAAGAGGTGGCATATGAAAGAATGGAAAGAATATTTAATTAAAGTCAATGGTTTTGAAATGAAAGCAGTTTACAATGAAGAAACGATCCGAGAAGTGTTTCTTCCATTATTAAAACATTTACATGAACTGCAGAAACAAAAAAATGAAAGACTCATAGTATTTATGGCAGCACCACCAGCGGTTGGGAAGACGACATTAAGTCAGTTCTTAGAATATTTATCCAAAGAAGAACAAGAACTGACAGAGATTCAGGCATTGGGACTTGATGGATTCCATTATCATTCTGATTATATTAATTCACACGACGCGGTAGTATTTGGAGAGACAGTACCAATGAAACAGGTTAAAGGATGTCCAGAAACATATGACACGGCAAAGGTAAGGAAGAAACTGGAAAAGATCAAAACAGAAGATATTTTATGGCCGATTTATGACAGGAATCTTCATGATGTAGTAGAAGATCAAATTAAAGTCACAAAAGATATCATTTTAATCGAAGGAAACTGGTTATTGTTAAAACAGGAACCTTGGAGATCTATGCAGCAATATGCAGATTATAAGATTTTGATTCTTGCAGAAGAAGAGATGTTAAAAGAACGTTTAGTTTCAAGAAAAGAAAAAGGTGGTTCTTCAAGAGAAGAAGCCGAAGCATGGTATCAAAATAGTGACAGTAAAAATGTAACAAGAGTTTTAAGAGATTCCTTACAAGGAGATCTGTTATTAAAAGTAGAAGGAGATAATGATTATATCAAAATGTAGGAGGTATGATTGATCATGAAAGCAACAGCAGCAGTACTATCAGGGAAAAATCAAGTTTACATAAAAGAAGTAGATCTTCCAGAGATTGGAGAGGAAGAGTTACTTGTAAAAATTGTATCAAACAGTGTATGTCTTTCCACATACAAAGCAGCGATCCGAGGAGGAGATCATAAACGAGTTCCGGATGATGTAAGCAAAGAACATCCAGTTATCACAGGACATGAATTTGGCGGATATATAGTGAAAGTTGGAGAAAAATTAAAAGATCAATTCAAACAACACCAAACGAGTTGATGAAGAACTAGCAAAATCTCAGGAAAAATTCAAAGCAATGAAACAGGAAGGAAAAGATATTTTATCTGGAACAAAAGGAGAAGCAGTTTCTACAGCAGATATCAACAAAGTTGTATTCGCATGTGACGCAGGATTAGGAAGTAGTGCAATGGGTGCAACATCATTTAGAAAGAGCACAGGGAGCAAATCCGGGAATTCGTATTGTAACCATTCAAAACTTTTTAAAAGATCAGAACATCGATGATTTATATGAAGAGATTGTGCAGAAAAATCAGAAATAATATATGCGTGGGTTGCAACTCAGAACTTGCAACCCACGTATAAATAGAGTATAATGAACTAGATGTGAAAAAGTTAACGAATTATATGGAGGACAAACTATGTTAGTATCAGCAAAAGAAATGTTAAACAAGGCGAAAGCCGGACATTACGCAGTTGGACAGTTCAACATCAACAACTTAGAATGGACAAAATCTATTTTATTAGCAGCAGAAGAGACAAGATCTCCAGTGATCCTTGGTGTTTCTGAAGGAGCAGGAAAATATATGACAGGATACAAAACTGTTGTAGGAATGGTTAACGGAATGTTAGAAGAATTAAACATTTCTGTACCAGTAGCTCTTCACTTAGACCACGGTTCTTATGAAGGATGCTACAAATGTATCGAAGCTGGATTCTCTTCTATCATGTTTGATGGATCTCACTATCCAATCGAAGAAAACATTGAAAAAACAAAAGAACTTGTAAAAGTTGCAAAAGGAAAAGGAATGTCTATCGAAGCCGAAGTTGGATCTATCGGTGGAGAAGAAGATGGAGTTATCGGTAGAGGTGAATGCGCAGATCCTAAAGAATGCAAATCAGTTGCAGATCTTGGAGTAACAATGCTTGCAGCAGGAATCGGAAACATCCACGGAAAATACCCAGAAAACTGGGAAGGATTAAGCTTCGAAACATTAGATGCAATTCAGCAGTTAACAGGAGATATGCCATTAGTATTACACGGTGGTACAGGAATCCCTGATGATATGATCAAAAAAGCAATCTCTCTTGGAGTAGCTAAGATCAACGTTAACACAGAATGCCAGATTGCATTTGCTGAAGCTACACGTAAATATATCGAAGATGGAAAAGACCTTGAAGGAAAAGGTTTCGACCCTCGTAAATTATTAGCACCAGGTGCTGAAGCTATTAAAGATATGGTAATTACAAAGATTAAATTATTCGGATCTGAAGGAAAAGCTGACGAATAAGATTTGCCATTTTTTGACGAAATTGAATATTGATGATGTAAATATCAATAAAGTAAGAACTCCACAGCGTAGGCTGTGGAGTTCTTTGTTAGTTGTTAGTTTTATTAGTTGAAATGTAGATTTTATAAATTTCTTCGACAGTTAGATTGATATTTTGTGTAACACATTCGTAAAGTGATTGAATGTCGGTAGGTTCTTCTTCCAGTTCGTCAGCAATTTGAATTAAAGATTTCGACTTCTGGATTTTCTTTTTAATGAGTTGAATGAATCTAAAAGTTTCTCCTTCCGCACGTCCTTCCGCACGTCCTTCTGCACGTCCTTCCGCATGTCCTTCTGCACGTCCCTCAGCCAATCCTTCTGCACGTGCTTTTCGTTTCTCAAGAATCTTTTCTTCCCATTCCTGCATATATTTCACTCCAATCTCTTCGCTGGATTTCACAACATTGACGTGATCCTTGATTTCCTGAAGACGTGATGTGGAACAAGTAACATCTTCGGTAGTATGCTCCATATAATAAAGAAGTTCCTTTAATTCAGGACTGATATCCTTAGGATTTTTACCATGAGTGTTTAAGAAAATGCGGATAGCACCATCTCCTAAAGTTTGTCCAGTTTCATTACAGGTCATTTGAAAAGTATATTGATATAATTCTTTTCCAAATAGATCAAAAGGTGCAATAATAATGGAATAACAGTCTTTCATATTTGAAAAATCCACTTCTCCAGGATCTAGTAATTTAGAATCAATCAAAGCCTGATAAAAACGACTTCTATGAGGAAGATTTTTCGTATTTTCTTTTTGAGCTTCTACATTGTAAACAGCATCAGCTTCATCTTCTGCCCATACATCGAGTCGAACTTGTCTTTTTAAAGGTGAAGTCCGGCTTTCATGTTCAGACTGTGGTCGGCCTTGAATTGAGATATCTTCTCCAAGAATAATAGACAGTATATTCTCAAATGTCTTAGAATCTTCCATAACTTCAGCAAATAAAAAACGGTCAAGTAATGTTAAATCCTGTAGCGATTTTTTGTTTTTAGCCATAAGTTTCTCCTTTCATTGTATCGGAAAATGTAGATAGTGACAAGCACTATTAGACAAGAAACTAAACAAATTAGTAAATAAATTTGTGCTATAATAAATATTTGATTTGGAAACAGATTAAAGAAGGGATAAAGAAATCTGTAAAATATTTACAAGGAATATATTAACAGTTATAAGAATAAATGTCAATATAAAATATAGACAAGTAATTATGTATCAGATATACTAAAAACATCTTTTGAATAAAGTTATTAAAATAGACTAAGAGGGGAGACAAATTCATGAAAAAAAGCAGCATAGAAGCAGTTAAAAAACAATGGTTTACAAGTATTATACTTATCCTGTTTGCTGTCTGGATTGTCATAAATCCGGCAGGTGGTTTAATGAGGCAAATGATACTTATATTTTTACTTTTCTTTTCGCAAGATGAGAGAAATGTCTTTTTCAATATTGCATGAAAATCTACAAAAGCAGATGGATACATTTTCAGATCTTACAACGTTTACATATCAAGGGGAAAAGTATGAAACGTCAGATGGCGGTGGAGATGGAGTAATGAACTTTGGGTTTTATGAAGTTTCAAAGAAGGATTATAAAACAGCTTTCTGGCTCAAAGATACGATGAGTAAGCAGGATAAAAAGATTGCTAAAATAATTCCATGGTGGAAAGGGCAGGCAGAACCTGTTTACACTATTCCATCAAAAAGCGGCTGCAAAATGGTATTTATCGATCCGGATCATGATATGATGCAGATCGTATTCTGGAAGATCAAAGACAGAATAAAGATTACCAAATATTATACAGATTTTAATAATTATGATTTTACACTTACAGATTCTAAAACAAATAAAGAGAGAAAAATCTCTTCAAAAGAAGCAATGAGATATGCAAAATTGCAGCAGATCAAAAAAGAAGCAAAAAATGTAAAACAGAAATATAACATTAGTGGAGACAGCAAAGACAAAGTAGCCTATGTTGATTTTGACATCATGACAGTTGGTGGAAAAGAGTATGTGGGAAAAGAAGAAGAGTTGTAAGAAAAATTCTCAGAATGTCAAGGAAAGCTTGACATTCTTTTTTAATTCAACTATAGTAGTCCTAGATAGGAACACGAGGTGAAAGTGATGGATAATGTAGAGCGTCTGATGGAGTTTGGACTCACAAGACATGAAGCCAGTCTTTACATTTTACTGACACTGGAAGGAAGCCTTAATGGATATGAGGCAGCCAAGCAAAGCGGGATTTCAAGATCTAACGCATACAATGCACTGGCAGGTCTGGTAGACAAAGGTGCAGCCTATATACAAGAAGAAGATACAGTTCGTTATACACCGGTTGCGATCGAAGAATTCTGCAGCAATAAGATTAGACATCTGGAACAGAAGAAGACAGAGCTGAAGGAAGAACTTCCAGGCAAACGAAAGAACGAAGGCGGTTATCTGACGATCAAAGGCGAAGAACATATTTGCGATAAGATCATCGATATGCTGCTTCAGGCAGAAGAGCGAGCATATATCTCTGTATACAATGAGCGACTGGAGATGTTCCGGGAATACTTAGAGAAGATGGTAAGTGAAGGCAAGAAAGTTGTGATCATAACGAATGAACCATTCGAATTAAAAGGAGCAACTGTTTATCTGACGCAATGTAAGAAGGAACAGATCCGGCTGATCACAGATTCCAAAGATGTTTTAACAGGAGCGATCACGAACTGCTACGAGGCAACCAGTCTGTATTCCAGCAACAACAATCTGGTGGAAGTATTTAAAGATGCACTGGCCAATGAAATACAACTATTAAAAATGCAATAAATATACAAAAAGTATAAAAGAAAGGAACAAAACACCATGGCAAAAGTACCATTTGTAACAAAAGAACAGTTAGATGAGATCGTAAAGAAATACCCAACTCCATTTCATTTATATGATGAAAAAGGAATCCGTGAAACAGCAAGAGGATTATACAAAGCATTTTCATGGAATAAAGGATTTAAAGAATATTTTGCAGTAAAAGCAACACCAAACCCAACAATCTTAAAGATCTTAAGAGAAGAAGGATGCGGAACAGACTGCTCATCTTTAACAGAACTTATGATGTCAGATCGTTGTGGATTCGATGGAAGCGAAATCATGTTCTCTTCTAACGACACACCAGCAGAAGAATTCATCCTTGCAAAACAGTTAGGTGCAACGATCAACTTAGATGACATTACACATATCGAATTCTTAAAAGAATGTGCTGGAATCCCAGAAAAGATTTCCTGCCGTTATAATCCGGGTGGAGTTTTCGCATTAGGAACAGATATCATGGATAACCCTGGGGATGCAAAATATGGAATGACAACAGAACAGATTTTTGAAGCATTCAAACAGTTAAAAGAACTTGGTGTCAAAGAATTTGGAATCCACTCTTTCCTTGCAAGTAACACAGTTTCTAATGAATACTACCCAACGCTTGCTAAACAGTTATTTGAATTAGCAGTGAAATTAAAAGAAGAAGTTGGAGTTCATATCGGATTTATCAACTTATCTGGTGGAGTCGGAATCCCTTATCTTCCAGATCAGAAAGGAAATGATATCGCAGTCATTGGTGAAGGAGTACACAAAGTATATGATGAAATTCTAGTGCCAGCCGGAATGGGAGATGTGAAGATCTTTACAGAGCTTGGACGTTATATGCTTGCACCAAACGGAGTATTAGTAACAAAAGCAATTCACGAAAAACATACACATAAAGAATATGTCGGTGTTGATGCGTGTGCAGTAAACTTAATGAGACCTGCAATGTATGGTGCATATCATCACATCACAGTTATGGGTAAAGAAAATGAACCAGCAGATCATGTATATGACATCACAGGATCACTTTGCGAGAATAACGACAAATTCGCGATCGACCGTAAATTACCTAAGATCGACATGGGAGACCTGTTAGTGATCCACGATACAGGAGCACATGGATTTGCAATGGGATACAACTACAATGGTAAATTAAAATCTGCAGAGATCTTATTAAAAGAAGATGGAACAACAGAAATGATCCGTCGTGCAGAAACACCAGACGATTACTTTGCAACAATCAAAGGATTTAATTTCTAAGAGATTTTTTGAAAATGATCAGAAGATTGATCAAAGATGTTCCAAAGCAGGGCAAGTATAGGAAATTCTATACTTGCCTTTTTCATGCTTTACGAGTAAATTATATAAAAAGAGGAAATAAGTACAAAACACAGCATTTCAAAGACGAAAGGCATACACAGACAGGAGAAGATATATGAATTTATTTGACATCGTAGGACCAGTGATGGTCGGACCGTCGAGCTCTCACACAGCAGGTGCTGTAAGAATTGGACAGGTATCAAGACATCTGCTCGGAGAATCGGTAAAAGAAGCAAAAATACTATTACATGGCTCATTTCTAGCAACAGGAAAAGGACATGGTACAGATAAGGCATTAGTTGCAGGACTGCTTGGAATGACGGCCGATGATATCCGTATTCCGGATAGTTTTGAGATTGCAGAAGAATCTGGAATGAAATTTGAGATTGGAAAGATTCAGTTAAAAAATGCACATCCAAACAGTGTAAAATTATTATTAGTCGGGGAGTCAGGAAGAAATCTTGAGATCATAGCCTGTTCCTTAGGTGGCGGAAGAATCAAGATCTGTACGATTGACGGACTGGAAGCAAACTTTAGTGGGGAATATACAACGTTAGTTGTACACAATGATGATCAGCCGGGTCATGTAGCAGAAGTGACATCTATGCTTGCTCACAAATCTGTCAATATCGCAACGATGCAGCTATACAGAGATCATCGAGGCGGAAGTGCAGTTATGGTCATTGAATGCGACAAAGAAATACCAGAAGAAGGTCTGAACTTTTTGGAACGTCTGGAAGGAATTCAGAAAGTTACCTATCTTGCAAAGATGAAGGAGGACTAGAGTATGGGATTTACATCAGTAGAAGAAATTGAAACAAGAGCAAAAGCAGAGGATTGTCAGTTATGGGAAGCAATTTTACATGATGATATGACAGAACGACAAGTAGATCGTCTAGAGTCCATTGGCAAGATGAGTAGCATGTATCTGGCAATGAAAGAAGCCAATGAAAATTATGACAAAGATTTAAGATCCAGAAGCGGATTATCCGGCGGTGACGGTGAAAAAATGATGGAAGAAGTCAGAAAAATGCAGAACTTAACCGGTGAATTTGTCGGAACTGTTATGGCAAATGCCTTAAAAATGGGAGAATCCAATGCCTGTATGAAACGAATCGTAGCAGCACCAACAGCCGGAGCCTGCGGAGTACTGCCAGCGGTACTGATCACATACGAACAGTTTTATAAGATTCCAGAAGCGAAGATGTTAGAAGGAATGTATATTGCAGCTGGAGTTGGACAAGTTATTGCCGAACGTGCCTGCATTGCAGGAGCGCAAGGCGGATGTCAGGCTGAAATCGGTTCTGCTTCCTGTATGGCAGCGGCAGCGATCACTTATATCCGTGGTGGCAGCACAAAGCAGGTGTTTGATGCAGGTGCATTTGCATTAAAATCTCTGTTAGGACTGGTATGCGATCCACTAGGCGGACTGGTAGAAGTTCCATGTATCAAAAGAAATGTCATTGGATCCGTCAATGCGATCACAGCTTCGGATATGGCAATGGCGGAAATTGAAAGCAAAGTTCCATTAGATGAGGTTATTGATGCAATGGCGGAAGTTGGTGATCTATTACCATGTTCGTTAAAAGAAACGAGTCAGGCAGGACTTGCTCAGACGGAAACAGGGAAAAAATATATGCCAGAATCATAAGATATTCTAAATAAATTTATTAATGATCTATGCTATAAAGATAAAATATTTGTGAGTAAAGGAAGGAAACAAAAATGATAGAAGTATGTTGTGGAAGTTTCGAAGATGCCATGATGGCAAGTGAATGTGGAGTAAAAAGAGTAGAATTAAATAGTGCATTAAGTTTAGGAGGATTAACACCATCCTTAGGAAGCCTGATCATGATCAAACAATACAGTGATATCGAAGTCGTATCTATGGTAAGAGCCAGAGCCGGCGGATTTTGCTATACAAACTATCAATATGAACAGATGCTTGAAAATCTCAAATTATTATTGGCTTATGGAACAGATGGAGTTGCCTTTGGATTTTTAAATGAAGATCGTACAGTTGATAAAAATCGCTGTCAGGAATTTTTAGAAAATGTAAAAAATGAAGGACGTAAGGCAACGTTTCACAGAGCATTTGATTGCACAAGAGACCCATATGAAGCAATCGAAACATTGATCGATCTAGGCTTTGACCGTCTGTTAACAAGTGGACAGGAAGCAACAGCAGAAGAAGGAATTTCATTATTGGCAGATCTTCAAAAAAAATATGGAAATCAGATCGAGATCATTGCAGGCTGTGGAGTCAATGAAAACAATGCCGAAAAGATCATGAAAAAAACAGGAATCAAACAGTTACACAGCACATGCAGAGGCTGGGGAGTTGATGCGACAGGAATGGGAGAAAGAGTATCCTTCCAGGTATCCGACGAAGACGGAGATAGGTATCGTAGTGTATCTGTAGATAGAATTAAGAAATTTGTAGAAATCTGTGGATAAATTGTGATTGGGCGAAATGTTTAAGATACATTTAAACTTCATATCTTCTGTCTGAGAAAAACCCAGTTTACAGTCAGTAACATTCTCCATACATATCCGGTAGTGGTTTCGATGACGGAAATTAAAACTTGACAAATAAAATGATAGGACTATAATATATTTTAAATAAATACACTTCACCGAAATTCGTTGAAGAGAACAACGCTGTTTTTGAATCAAGTGTTTCAGAGAGTCTGCGGTTGGTGTGAGCAGATACATTTTCATGAACAGATATCATCTCTAAGATGCGGACTGAACATTACTTGACATTGATATTTCTAACCAGTAAGTCTCGCCGGAATCCTCCGTTAAAAGGAAAGCGTATGTTAGTACGTTAAGAGCTGTAATTTTATTGCAGAAATTGGGTGGTAACGCGGAATATTCGTCCCTTTTCAGATTTTTCTGAGAAGGGGCTTTTTTATTTCATAGGAAATTTCGATGAAATCCTCTATGAAATAAAAAAATTTCAGAAATAACGGATAAACGAAAGGCGGTGAGGAATATCAGGAGGTAATATACATATGAAACAACTACAAAAACTAAGCAAATTTTTATCAGATTACACATCAATCGTCGTAATCGCAATCGCAGTCATTACATTTTTCTTACCATCATTAATGGGGTGGGTAAATTTTCAGTTATTTACAGATCCAGTAGCAAATAAATTCACAAGCCAGTCTATTATTATCGGAATTATCATGTTCAGCATGGGATTGACACTGACAACAGAAGATTTCAAAATCCTTGCACAAAGACCATTTGACATCTGTATCGGAGCAATCGCTCAATATCTGATCATGCCATTTTTAGCATTTGGAATTACAAAAGTATTAAATCTTCCAGATGGAATCGGACTTGGACTAATCCTTGTAGGATGCTGTCCAGGAGGTGTATCATCCAACATTATGTCTTACCTTTGTGGTGGAGACGTTGCATTTTCTGTAGGAATGACAACAGTATCAACAATACTTTCACCAGTCATGACACCACTTATGGTATCATTCTTGGCAAGCGGAGCAAAAATCACAATCAACGGACTGCCAATGTTCGTATCTATTATTGAAACAGTTATTGTACCAGTAGCAATTGGTTTTGTATTAAACCATGCATTAGGAAAAAATGAAACATTCAAAGAAGTTCAGAAAGTCATGCCTGGTGTTGCAGTTTTAGGACTTGCATGTGTAGTTGGAGGGGTTATCTCATCACAGGGATCAAAATTCTTCCAGTCAGGAATAGTAATCTTTGTCGCAGTATTACTCCACAACAGTTTAGGATACTTCCTTGGATATTGTGCAGGACGATTAACTGGAATGAATACAGCAAAGAAAAGAACAATCTCTATCGAAGTTGGAATGCAGAATGCTGGACTTGCAACAAACTTAGCAACAACAACAGCACAGTTTGCATCAACACCAGAATCTGCGATCATTTGTGCAGTATCTTGCGTATGGCATTCAATCTCTGGAACATTATTAGCGGGAATGTTTGCGCAGTATGATAAGATGAAAGACAGAGATCATAAAACAGTAGAAGCATAAATTCTGATTTGCGATGGTAGGCTTTCGTATATGTGACGGAAATAAGATAACAAGAAATATTTATAAGAAACCGGTGGCAACACGCAGATTTTAAGAGCGTTTTTAACAAATCACTTATCCGCGGTGTTGCAGTTTTAGGACTTGCATGTGTAGTTGGAGGGGTTATCTCATCACAGGGATCAAAATTCTTCCAGTCAGGAATAGTAATCTTTGTCGCAGTATTACTCCACAACAGTTTAGGATACTTCC
>NZ_JAGTTT010000069.1:0-1817 GCF_018223505.1 Anaerostipes sp. Marseille-Q3525 | reverse complement strand
CATCATAAGTATAGGTTGTGACATTTCCGTTTCCATCGGTCACAGCACTCTCATTTCCATTAACATCATATGCAGTCTCATTGATGATCGTATCTTTTCCTGTGGTGATACTGTCTCCATCAACCACCGGCTGGCTGATCGTATGGGTTGTTTTTCCTTTCTTATTGTATAACGTCAGGGAGATCTTTCCTTCTCCATCTGTGCTGCTTCCAAGTGTGACCGCTGCGATCTCTTTTCCATCGTCAGTAAAGACATGATCCGTATAGATACCACTGTTTAAGGTACGGACTGCATTGCCTGCATGGTCTGTCCATGTCTTGTCTGTCACGGTTCCATTGACTTTGGCTGTCTGTACCTGAAGATCCTTATAGGTCTTTGTTCCTGTCAGGGTATGGATCACGGCAGTTTCATATCCATAAGAAGTTTCTGTTGTTTTTGTCGTATTGTCTGCTTCTTCCTTTGTGGTAGTTACACGGTTTCTGCTGTCATAACGATACTTGGTTGTAACCCCTGCACTGCTTGTCTCTGATGTGACTGCGCCGTTTGCATCATAGCTCTTTGTCTCTGTCTGACTTGTCTTATTTCCTTCCTGATCTGTCAGGGATCTTTCTGTTTTTATGACACGTCCCATAAAGTCATAAGTGGTTGTTGTCACTTCTCCTGTATTCTGGTCCGTACTTGAAACTTCTCTTCCCATTGCATCATAGGAAGTTGTATCTTCCTGTGTCACTTCTCCCTGTGTACTTGTTAATGTCTCACTGACTTTATGGTCTGCTTCTTCTTTCTGTGTTGTCTGTTCGGACGTCAGAACTCCGGCATCCCCCTCTGACTTAACATTCTCATAGGACTGTTCTTCTTTGACCTCTCCATCCTCATCATATGCATACTCTGTTCTGGTATCTCCGATATCTTCATATTCAAGAATCATATTTCCATGATCATCGTAATCATATGTTGTGTCTGAGGTAGTTTCTCCCTCACTGTTTTTGATTACTTCTGTCTGTGCAAGACTGGATTCTTTCCCTGTTCCATAGGTTGTGCTTGTTACCTGCCCTGTCTCATCCACTTCTTCCACTACGTTTTCGTTGCTGTCATATGCAGTTGTTGTCGTTACTTTCACATCATTTTTAAAGTTTACCTGATTGTTTTCTAATGTCTGATAGCATACGGTTGTCTCAGTTCCTGTCTGTAACAGCGGATTCTCTGTGTTCTCATACTGGTATGTCGTCTTAACTCCATCCCCATTTGTGGAAGATAAAAGCTTTCCGCTGTTCTTCTCATAGGTCATGGAATCTTCGGATATCTTTGTTCCGTCATTCTTATGAAGGGATACTGTGGTTGTTCCATCCCCATATGTGATCTGCTGGTATTCTCCGTCCGGCTTGGTAAAACGGACTGCCTTTTCCCTTTCATATGTAACACCATAATCATTTCCCTCTGCATCCGTTATGGCTGTCATGTGGTGTTCTTTATCATAAGCATATGGTTCCTGTACAGACTGATTTCCGTCCGCTGACACATGGGCTGCATTGGTAAGATCTCCTGCTGTATCGTAGGTATACTGCATCTTTGTTCCATCTGCAAGTTCGATCTCTTTTAACAGGTTCTGGTCATTATACTGCATCTTAAGGAACTGGTTCTTGTCTGTTGTTACTGTCTTTAACAACCCTGTTTCATCCATTTCATATAACAGGAAGTTTCCGTTTGCATCTTCCTGTGAAACCATCGTTCCATTCGCATCAAACCGTGTGATGTTCTGGTCCTTATCCATGAGTGTCCACTGATAGGAAATGGTCTTCTTTACTGTTTCCTGTTCT
>NZ_JAGTTT010000068.1:0-1878 GCF_018223505.1 Anaerostipes sp. Marseille-Q3525 | reverse complement strand
ACCGATGGAGATAATATCCAGACATCCCAGAACCTGATCGGAACCGATGGAAATATCCTTGCAACACAGAGATATGGAAGTGACCATACGGACTATCTGTTGTATCATAAAGATATCCAGGGAAGTAGCACAAGTCTTGTAAAAGAAGATGGAAGTGCTGATGCAACATACCGGTATACAGACTTTGGAGAGACAACGATCAATGGCGATAACAAAGCAGAGAATGAGGTTTGTTATACGGGTGGAATCTATGATCAGAGGACAGGACTTTATTATCTGAATGCGAGGTATTATAATCCAGAAGATGGAGGATTCTTAACAGAGGATGCTTATCGAGGAGAGACAAATGAGCCTGATACACAGAATCTATATGTTTATTGTGCAGACAATCCGATAAATTATATAGATTCCAGTGGAAATAAGAAAAAACGTGTAGATTTTTGGAATATTGCATTTAAAAGCAATACTCAAAATTATTATGCATTCAATCAGAATGCACCTCAAAAATATGCAGGATATAATGACTTATATGATGTGATGGATTGGACAGTAGGGGATTTGGTAACAAAAAAAGTAGAAACAACATGGTGGAGATTACAATTTTGGAAAGGTAAATATGGAGCAACGTATGTTCCTAAAATATCAAATGGATGCGAGATAGGTTTGTATTACAGAACCATAAAAGGTAATCCTCATTGGTATTGCGCATATGATAGGAATCGAAGAATAAGAATGAGAATGTCATTATATGTAGGTAATAGAAAATTATTTACTAGAGATAGTAAAACATCAACAGATCAAGGAAAGGCATGGTGGTTAACAGCATTTGTATTTAAAGAAGATATGCCAGGAAAGGACATTTATTCAAAAACAACATTAAGGATGACAGGTACTTTGTGGTTTCCTAAAACAGGAAAATATGCAAAACAAATGCAAACATTATCAAATAAATTAAAAAAAGTAAAAGAATTAAAAGTGAAAGGTTCTAGTTATGTTAGAACATTTTCATGGAAAGGAAAATAAAATGAAAAACAGAAAAAAGATTTTTATTATAATTGCAGTGCTTTCAACATTTTGTTTTTCCATATGCGGATGCAGTAAAGACAAAGACAAGGATATATCCAAAAAACAGCTATACGCTTCTATTTGCAATCCCAATATGCAAGGCGTAAAGGAAGCATTGAAAAATCATGCAGAACTTGCAAAAGAAACAATCAAAACATCATCAAAAACGAAGCCGTTAGAATTAGCCGTCAGAGAGATTGAGAGCGAAAAGATACAGTTACAAATATGCTCACAATTGATAAAGAGTGGTGCAGATGTTAATGAAAAAGGAATAGATGGAGATACGAATCTATGCTGGGCAATTGATAATGATAGATTTGACTTAGCCAATCAGCTGTTGGATGCGGGTGCAGATCCAAATCAAAAAGGAGATGAAATAACAGCACTAAAAGGAACGGTAAGTAGGATTTCATTTGAAAATTATAATGAGAAAATGGACATGTTAAATAGACTATTGGAATCAGGTGCAAAGCCTGATTCCGATATAATTTCATTTCTTTTAAACGATAATAACAGCAATTGGGGAATGCAGTATTATTTTACGCCTCAAATTTTAAAAAAATTAGAAAAATATGACGGAAAGCAAAATATATCACAAGGATTACGAGCAGCAATGAATGGAGATGATCATAAACTTCAAAAACTTGTGATATCAGATAAAATAAATAAAAAAGATAAAGGGCAGGTATTAGCTTTTGCAGCAGCGCATTGTAATGTGGATACATTGAAGATCATGAAAAAACAAGGATATGATTTTGCTTGGAAAGACTCAGATAAAGTAGGATTATTGCAGATCGCAGCACTATGCAATCA
>NZ_JAGTTT010000067.1:0-2407 GCF_018223505.1 Anaerostipes sp. Marseille-Q3525 | reverse complement strand
TGTACCCAAAACCCTCTACTTTCGTACCAGATACAGAGAAATGTCCATCCTCTTGGCTCATTCATCTGAGATATGGAACTAAAAAATCCTTGAAAAATAAGGAAAAAAGACTTGACTATATAGGGAGTAATTTAGACAATATGGGACATGTTTTATGTTAATTTAAAAGAGGTATCAAAAATGAGAAAAAGTAGAGTAGGTGCTGTTAAAAATATATTTTTTAGGGAGGCAAAGATATGGCAATTTCAAAATTAATGCATATGAAAGAAACGGCAGGTAATCCATCCAGACATTTGAAGAGAGCAATCGAATATATTATGAATCCAGAAAAAACGAATGATCAAAAGTATGTGAAAGTAAATCAAGCATTGTATGTAAATCAAATTAATTCAGAGCAGATTTATGAAAGAATGTTACATACGAAAAGAATCTTTGGCAAGGAATGGGGAAGACAGGGATATCATTTTATTATCAGTTTTGCAGATCAGGATCATATAACACCAGAAGAAGCCGTTCAAATTATTGATGAAATCCAGAGAGAATACTTAAAAGATGTCTATGAATGTGTCTATGCGGTCCATGATAATACGGAACATTTGCATGGGCATTTGATCTTTAATTCAATTGATTGTGTGAAAGGCATGAAATATCATTATAAAAAAGGAGATTGGGAAAAGGACATTTTGCCGTGTGTGAATAAGGTGTGTAAAAAATGGGGATTGAAGGAATTACGATTGGAAGAAAGAGTAGATCAAGAACGATATGGAGAGCATAAGAACAAATGGGATGATTTTCTAAGGGCAGGGATTGATGATATGATTCAAGAAGTAAGCACGTATCAGGAGTTTTTACTAGAGCTGACGAAAAGAGATTATGAATGGAAAGATGGAAAATATTTATCCATCTTTCCTAAAAAGATGGGAAAGAAACGTTTTCGAAGAACAGCTCAGTTGGGAGAAGAGTACACAAAAGAACGTTTGGAGCAAAGAATATATGAAGAGAAGAAAAGGAAAGGAACAGAATATAAGATACAGAATCAACGTAAATATAAGAAAAAGTTCAATATGAATGTCCAAGGAATACAAAAAAGAATTATATTATTTATTTGGCGTGGACAAAAGTATAAAAATGACCGATCCAGAAATTCAGATCGATCATTTTATTATGATCAAAAGAAATATATTCGACAGGCAATGTATTTACAATCCAGAGGATATTATAAAAAATCACAGATTGTACAAAGAAATCAGGAATTATGGAAATTGGAGAAAGAGGCACAAAAAATAAGAAAAAAGATTTATAATCAGAAGCAAAAAACAAAAAATATACAGGAAGAAAAGATACCAGTGGACGAGCAGCTAAAGGTAAAAAATGAATTAAAAAGAATAAATAATGTATTGGAAGATATTCGGAAAGAAAAACAAATGACATATAGTATTATGAGAGAAATAGAAAATAAAAAACAAAAAAATAAAGAGAGGGGAAAACTATGAAATTTGAGGAAGCAATTAAAATTGCAGGGAAGGAATATATTCAAGATTTTTTGAGACAAGAGCATAAAGAAGTAAAATTACCTATAAGATTTCGAATAAAAATGTGGTGGATGTTTTAATGTAACAAATACAAGTAATTTGAAAATATTTGCAACTGTTTACTGGTTGCAAATTATTTTTAAAACAATACATAGATAAAATAAGTAATAGTTGACAATAACATATATATAACTATATAATGAAATAAATAGAACACGAGGTAATTAAAAATATATTAAGAAGGAGATGATATATGATTGAAATTGTGAATAAATACAATACTATTATATTTTAAGGAGGTGTTTATAATTAAAAAAATCCATATAACATACAAATGGCAACCAACCAAAGAATCCTTTCAAAAGGATAAATATTATACGGATATAAAAAAGTATATCATAAATTGTAAGTTAAAACAAAATATTTATTTATAATTATAAGCAAAGTTTTCTTGGGTTTACCGCACTCCTGTTATCAGATTTCATAAGGTTTGTGGAACCTTAAGATTTAATAAAGGAGGAAAAGTAATGAACAAAAAAAGTTTGATATATCATATAGTTTGGAGTATTACTTTTATTGTACTTTGTTATGTATTTGGAAGCATATATTCACTAATAGATCTCTTATAAATTCATTTAATACACTTATTACAATTGGAATTTCTACAATTAGCATCTCTATCATCATTTGCTTTTTCGTAACTTTAGAAAAAACTTCCATATATATCAACAAGCCAAACATCAATCCTAATATAAGATACATAATTGGTTTGCAAATCACAGCAATTGTAATATATTGTAATTTTCTTTCTATTACAAATCCATTTGTAATCAGTGAATATATGCTTCCAAATACATAACAAAGTACAATAAAAG
>NZ_JAGTTT010000066.1:0-2720 GCF_018223505.1 Anaerostipes sp. Marseille-Q3525 | reverse complement strand
AGAACAGGAAACAGTAAAGAAGACCATTTCCTATCAGTGGACACTCATGGATAAGGACCAGAACATCACACGGTTTGATGCGAATGGAACGATGGTTTCACAGGAAGATGCAAACGGAAACTTCCTGCTATATGAGATGGATGAAACAGGGCTGTTAAAGACTGTGACAACAGACAAGAACCAGTCCCTTAAGATGCAGTATAATGATCAGAACCTGTTAAAAGAGATCGAACTTGCAGATGGAACAAAGATGCAGTATACCTACGATACAGCAGGAGATCTTACCAATGCAGCTCATGTGTCAGCGGACGGAACCCAGTCTGTACAGGAACCATATGCTTATGATAAAGAACATCATATGACAGCCATAACGGATGCAGAGGGAAATGATTATGGTGTTACATATGAAGGGGAAAAGGCAGTCCGTTTTACCAAACCGGACGGAGAATACCAGCAGATCACATATGGGGATGGAACAACTATGGTATCCCTTCATAAGAGTGATGGAACAAAGATATCCGAAGATTCCATGACCTATGAGAAAAACAGTGGAAAGCTCTTATCTTCCACAAATGGGAATGGAGTTAAGACGACATACCAGTATGAGAACACAGAGAATCCACTGTTGCAGACAGGAACTGAGACAACCGTATGCTATCAGACATTAGAAAACAATCAGGTAAACTTTAAGAATGATGTAAAAGTAACGACAACAACATCCTATGACAGCAACGAAAACGTAGTGGAAGAAGTGGATGAGACAGGGCAGGTAACAAGCACAACCTATGGAACAGGGAAAGAATTCAGTCTTGCACAGACAGAAGTGATCAAAAACAGTGAGGGAGAAACTACTTCAGACACAACCTATGATTACGATGATCATGGAAATACGATCCTTGAGTATGAAGATATCGGAGATAGCAGGACAGAGTATACATATGATGAGGATGGGGAAGTCAAAGAAGAACAGTCCTATGAGAATGTTAAGTCAGAGGGGGATGCCGGAGTTCTGACGTCCGAACAGACAACACAGAAAGAAGAAGCAGACCACAAAGTCAGTGAGACATTAACCAGCACACAGGGAGAAGTGACACAGGAAGATACAACCTCCTATGATGCGATGGGAAGGGAAGTTTCAAGTACGGACCAGAATACAGGAGAAGTGACAACCATCACCTATGATTTTATGGGACGTGCAGTAAAGACAGAAAGATCCCTGAAAGATCAGGAAGGAAAGGATATCGTCCAGACAGAGATAAAGAGCTATAATGCAAACGGATCAGTCACATCAGAGACGAGCAGTGCAGGAGTTACAATCAAGTATACTTATGATAACAGAAACCGTGTAACTACCACAAAGGAAGAAGCAGACAATAAGACAAAAACAACAGAAACTTCTTATGGATATGAAACTGCCGTGATCCATACCCTGACAGGCACAAAGACTTATAAAGATCTTCAGGTACAGACAACCAGAGTCAATGGAACCGTGACAGACAAGACATGGACAGAGCATGCAGGCAATACAGTCCGTACCTTAAACAGCGGTATCTATACGGATCATGTCTTTACCGAAGATGGAAAAGAGATCGCAGCGGTCACACTTGGAAGCAGTACCGATGGAGAAGGAAAGATCTCCCTGACGTTATACAACAAAGAAGGAAAAACAACCCATACGATCAGCCAGCCGGTGGTTGATGGAGACAGTATCACCACAGGAAAAGATACGATCATTCATGAGACTGCGTATGATGTCAATGGAAATGAGAGTGCCGTGACCGATGGAAACGGAAATGTTACAACCTATACTTATGATGACCAGAACCGTGTCACAGGTGTCAGCAGAAAGAATGGAAACGAAACCATCAGCAACAGTATTTCCTATGACATGGGAACCGATGGAAAGACCACGACCAGTGTCAAAGATGCCAACGGACATGTGAACAAAGAAGTGACAAATGAAGCAGGACTGACAGAAAGCACCACGGATCTTGGAGACGGAGAAGAACAGATCACAACAGCTTACAGTTATGACACAAACGGAAATAAGATCAGGGAAACCTATGCAGACGGCGGTTATAAGACATTTGATTATGACAGGAAGAACCGCCTGATCAAAACAGAGTCCTATGAAGCAGGGGAAGCAGGAGAAAGTATCGGAGAGAAGACCTTAAAGACGGTCTACAGCTATGATATCAACGACAGACTGTTAGAAAGTATTGACTATCAGATCGACGGAGCAGAGGAAACAGCGATTCGTTACACAGAATATCAGTATGACCGCAGAGGACAGACCACAGGATATGCAGAATTAAGTCAGGAAAACGAACCGACAGCCGATGAGATCAAAGCACATCAGATCAGATATCATTATGATAGTGATGGAAAGCTTACAAAGGTTACTTATCCAACGACAAAGAACGGAGTTCATGCGTTGTCCTATGAATATGACCAGAACGGATGGCTGACAAAGATCAAAGGAGAGATCCAGTCAGGAGACAGCGGGACTGAAAAGACGGTACGAAGCTATACTTATGACAGCTATGGAAAAGTTAAGGAGATCAAAGACTACAGAGATCTGTTAAACAGCAGCGATCAGGCAGTGAAGAAAGCCTACACTTATGACAGCCTTGACCGTGTCAAAGAGATGACGTACACAGATCTTGAGACAGGAAAAGTCATGGAATCCTACCATTACAGTTATGACAAGAATTCCAATA
>NZ_JAGTTT010000065.1:0-3167 GCF_018223505.1 Anaerostipes sp. Marseille-Q3525 | reverse complement strand
TATATAAAAGTAATTTCAAAGGAAAATACACAAAGATTTTATCAAAAGAAAATTTGAAGAAATGTGGGGTAAATGCAGAAGTTGTTTCGGTAAAAATGTACCATAATAAATTGTATATAATAATGGAGGATTATACAAATTTATATGTTGTTCAATATAATGAAGAAAAATATAAAGTTCTTATAAAAGGTTACATGAGGCAAATATGTTTTGGAGGAGAATGTTTATATTATATAGATAAAGGAGGAGCTGGTATTTATGAGATAAATTTAAATACGCAGAAACAACAGAGAATTCGAGGAATAAAATGGTATGAGGATTATGAGATGGACAATCATCCAATATACATGGAAATAACAGTATATAATGGGAAACTATATTATACAAAATGGGAAACTAAAGATGATATAGGTCGACAAGTCATGTATGAATATGAAAAAAATGAAAAGGATAAAAAGATTTTTGAATTTCAAGGAGGAGCAAATGCCATAGCGGATTCCACAAAAGTTATTGTAGACGAAGTTATGTATGATTCTGAGCATGAAGGAATGCAAGTATTTGATTTAAAAGATAACAAATCATATATTATAAAAAAACCGACATATAAGACAGGAGGCATAAACTTTTTGATTGATGATGTAATACTATATGAAGATGATAAATCTTCAAATAATGTGTACATAATGGAGCGAATTAAATAATTTGGACATTTGACCCCATAGACCTTGTGAAGTCAGAAAATAAGAAAAAAGATTTTTATTATGATTGCGATGCTTTCAACATTTTGTTTACCATATGTGGATGCAGTAAAGATAAGGACAAGGATATATCCAAAAAACAGTTATACACCTTTATTTGTAATCTCAATATGCAAGGCGTAAAGGAAGCATTGAAAAATCATGCAGAATTTGCAAAAGAAACAATTAAAACATCATCAAAAACGAAGCCGTTAGAATTAGCCGTCAGAGAGATTGAGAGCGAAAAGGTACAGCTACAAATATGCTCACAATTGATAAAGAGTGGTGCAGATGTTAATGAAAAAGGAGATGAGATAACAGCACTAAAAGGAACGGTAAGTAGGATTCCATTTGAAAATTATAATGAGAAAATGGACATGTTAAATAGACTATTGGAATCAGGTGCAAAGCCTGATTCCGATATAGTTTCATTTCTTTTAAACAATGATAACAGCAATTGGGGAATGCAGTATTATTTCACGCCTCAAATTTTAAAAAAATTAGAAAAATATGACGGAAAACAAAATATATCACAAGGATTACGAGCAGCAATGAATGGAGATGATCATAAACTTCAAAAACTTGTGATATCAGATAAAATAAATAAAAAAGATAAAGAGCAGGTATTAGCTTTTGCAGCAACACATTGTAATGTGGATACATTGAAGATCATGAGAAAACAAGGGTATGATTTTTCTTGGAAAGACTCAGATAAAGTAGGATTATTGCAGATCGCAGCACTATGCAATCATTCTTCAGTAGTAAAATATTTGTTAGAACAACAATTAAATTCAAAAGCAAAGGCAGATTATTATAAAGTGAGAGCAGTTGATTTTGCGATTGTCGCAGGAAACTTAGACAATGCAAAGATTTTGATAGAAAAAGACAAAGTGAATTTCAAGAAAAATCATCACGGAAAACCTTGTGATGTATGGGAATTTATTTTAGCCTTCGGCGATAAAAAATCTTTTAAAACACTAGAATCTTTAGGTCATCAGCCAACAAAAGAAGAAATATATGACACCTATCAAAATTACGGTAAGGAACAATATGAGCAGGGGGTAAAAGTAAAAGAAGATGAAGTGCGCCAGTACAGCTATGATGCCAATGGAAACCAGACAGATGTTAAGAATACAAAGACAGGACAGACAGAAATCCTATACTTATGATGCAGAGAACCGCTTAAGCAAAGTATCTGTCACCGGCAAAGACGGAAAAACAGCTGTGATCCAGCAGAACCGTTATAACGGAGACGGACAGAGGATCCAGAAAGTGGAAGGAAGCAAAACAACGAACTATTACTATCAGGACGGAGTAGTTTCCTATACAACCGATGGAGATAACAGCCAGACATCCCAGAACCTGATCGGAACCGATGGAAATATCATTGCAACACAGAGATATGGAAGTGACCATACGGACTATCTGTTGTATAATAAAGATATCCAGGGAAGTAGCACAAGTCTTGTAAAAGAAGATGGAAGTGCCGATGCAACGTACCAGTATACAGACTTTGGAGAGACAACGATCAATGGCGATAACAAAGCAGAGAATGAGGTTTGTTATACGGGTGGAATCTATGATCAGAGTACAGGACTTTATTATCTGAATGCGAGATATTATAATCCGGAAGATGGAGGATTCTTAACAGAGGATACTTATCGAGGAGAGATAAATGAGCCTGAGACACAGAATCTGTATGTTTATTGTGCAGATAATCCAGTGAATTATGTTGATCCTAGTGGGCATAAGTATGATAAGGATAAAGCGATAAATTATGCACATAATCATTACTTGAATTATAATAAAAAATATAATAGACATCCCAAAGATTGTACCAATTTTGTTTCACAATGTGTACATGCAGGCGGAAAGAAAATGAAATATAAAAATTATAAGAAAATTTTGCAATGCAAGGACATGTATAAAACAACTAGTTATTGGTATTCACACAGATATGAAAAATGGCGGACAAATTATTATGTTTATAAATGGAAAGAGACTAGTGCTTGGGTAGGTGTGGAGGATTTTTTGCAAATATTGGAGAAAACATGAAGCAAAAATTACAGTAACTAGTAGTCTAAATAAAATGCAGAATAAAGCAGTAAGAGGAGATGTTGTACAATTTTATGTTAAAAGCAAAGGATGGTATCATTCTACTATTGTAACAGCAGGAAAAAAAGGAGCATTGAAATATTGTGCACATTCGAATTCAAGAAGAGATTATAAATATTTTTTATTGACTAAAAATAACGCAGAAAAATATCGAATAATTCATTTTAAATAAATGTGGTATGAAGGAGAAAGTTTGAAACAAAATAGTAGAGGACAGCCGAAAAACAAAGAACACGACAAATAAACCATCTATTAAGGTGGTTTTTGAAAGTAATATAGACACAACATTAATTAGCTAATAAAGATAGGTTCATC